>JBOGZH010000308.1:0-4367 GCA_050697095.1 Solirubrobacterales bacterium | reverse complement strand
CGCCAAGGGGGGAGCGTGGCCATCGCACGTCGCGGTGCTCCCGCGCCCTCCGCTGCGCTGGGTGTGGCCCAACCTGGTGTCGGCCGGGGACGGCGCGCCGCCGCGCGGTCGATTCCTCCTGCGCTCGGGCGAGTTCGCGCGAGCGTCGCGCGTCGAGGTCCACCAGGGCGGGCGCACGCTGTGGCGGGGTCGCCTGCGGCGCCTCGTGCCGGGGCGCTCGGCGCACATCCCCGCCGAGTGGACCCGGGAAGTCGATCCCGAGGCGGGGCCGGTCAGCGTCGAGACGCGGCCGCGATGAGCGCCTCGATCACCGTCGGGCTATCCTCCTCCTCCTCGGGGTGCCACAGTACCCCCAGCGCGAAGCCACGGTCCGGCAGCTCGATCGCCTCGACCACCTCGTCCGGCTCGGACCACCCCGTCGCGACGAGCCCCTCGCCGAGCCGATCGACGCCCTGATGATGGTGGGCCTTCACGGTCACCCGCTCGGCACCGACTGCGCGCGCCGCTAGCGAGCCGGGCTCGAGGCGGACGTCGTGCTCGGCGAAGCCGCCGGGCACGGGCCGGTGGCGATCATGTCCGAGCTCGTCGGGCAGGTGTTGGAGAAGCGTCCCTCCCCGGGCCACGTTCAGGACCTCCATCCCGCGGCAGATCCCGAGCAACGGGAGATCGCGCTCCAGCGCGGCGCGCGCGAGCTCCAGCTCGAAGCGATCCCGCTCCGGTCGCGTGGGCCCGGTCGCGGGATGCGGCTCGGCCCCGTAGAGCCCCGGGTCGACGTCGGCGCCCCCGGCGAGAACGAGCGCGTCGATGCGCCCGAGGATCTGGTCGGGGCCGTCGGGATCGAGCTCGTGAGGTGGCAGCATGAGCATCAGCCCGCCGGCCGCGTGCAGCGAATCGGCGTAGGAGCGGGGGAGGAGCACTGCGGGCTGGTCCCACTGCCCCCAGCGCGCCTGCTCGGTGGCGGCGCAGACCCCGATCACCTGGCGAGCCATCGCCGATCACCGTAGCGGGCGGGTCAGCCCGCGATCTGCCGGGCGTCGTTTACTAGCCTCTCTGCGTGCCCTTCTTCATCTGTCCGAGTTGCGGGAACCGCCTCATGAGCGGGGAACGGACGGCAGGGTTCACCGGCCGTCCGAAGAGTTGCCCGAAATGCGGGTTCGGCTTCCTGTTCGAGCTCCTCGACGACTACTACCCGGCTCCCGACGCCGCCTTCTTCACCTGCGACCAGCAGGCCCGGGTGATCGACATCGGCAAGGGCGGCTTCGAGCTCACCGGGCTCAAGGACGAGGACGTGATCGGCCGGCCGGTGCAGGAGGTGCTGGGGCTACAGTGGGTCGACCGGGGGGACGGTGGCGATTCCGCGGACACCGACCGCGACGGGGTCACCGATCCGATCGAGACGACGCTGGAGTGGGGCGTGCGCTCGCTCGGCAAGCGGGTCCAGGTCAACGCCGAGGGCGATCTGCCGGCGAGCGCCGTGGCGGACATCTTCCCCGCCTACGACGACGACGGCGGACTGCTGATCGTTCTCACCCCGGAGTGACCTCTAAGGTGGCGTAGCGGCCATGGTGGGCAGACGGCGCAACCTCTTCATCCTGCTGTTCGTCGTTGGGATGACGATCGCCTCGGTGCTCGTCATCCTCAGCCAGCCGACGAAGCTCGGGCTCGACCTGCGCGGCGGGACGTCGCTGGTGTACGAGGGCCAGCCGACGCCCCAGCAACCTGAGGTGGACTCGGAGTCGATCGACCGCGCGGTCGAGATCATCCGCCAGCGGGTGGACACGCTCGGCGTCTCCGAGCCCGAGATCAACCCCGTCGGCACGGATCAGATCGACGTCAGCCTCCCCGACGTCCAGGACATCGAGCGCGCCGTGGGCGTGATCGGGACGACTGCGCAGCTCCACTACTACGACTGGCAGCCGAACGTGATCGCCGAGGACCCCGACGATCCGAACGCGACCGAGCAGGGCTTCAACAGGCAGTTCGACGCGGTCAAGTTCGCCTCGCAGCGGAAACCCGAGTGCTTCCAAGACGAGTGCACCACCAACGGGCCCCGCTACTACCTGTTCGACCGCGACTCGCTCGAGCTCCTCGGGGGTCCGGAGCAGAAGCGCTCCGACCTCTTCCTCGACTTCCCCGGCGAGCGCCAGCCGAAGGACACCATCGTGCAGGTGGTCCCCCAGGGCACGATCGTCGTCGCGGAGCCGCCCACCGACGATCCGGAGACCGAGGACGACGAGTCCATCGGCCCTCCCGAGTACTTCGTGGTCCGCGACAGGCCGTCCCTCTCGGGCACGGACATCGAGAACCCCGAGCAGAACTCCGACCCGACCACGAACCAGCCCAACGTCACCTTCGACTTCAACGACGATGGGCAGACGAAGTTCCAGGACGTCACCCGGGCGATCGCCCAGCGCGGCGCCGCGGAGGCGCCGCCCGGGATCTGCGGCACGAACCCGGCCGCCGCGGGGAACCTCTCGGACAACTTCGCGATCGTGCTCGACAACGAGGTCGTCTCGCGACCGATCATCGACTTCTGCGAGAACCCGGACGGGATCGACGGCCGGACGGGCGCCCAGATCTCGGGCGGGTTCACGCTCACCGAGGCTCAGGACCTCGCGGAGCTGCTGCGGATCGGCGCGCTGCCGATCGACCTCAACCTGATCAGCCAGAGCACCGTCTCGGCGACCCTCGGCCAGCAGGCGCTCGACCAGGGGCTGGTGGCCGGGCTGGTCGGCCTCGCCCTGGTGATCCTCTTCCTGCTCCTCTACTACCGCTTCCTCGGCTTTGTCGCGGCGGTCGGGCTCGGCGTGTACGCGGTCTTCTTCCTCGCGCTGATCAAGCTGATCCCGATCACCCTCACCCTCCCGGGGATCGCCGGCCTGATCCTGACGATCGGCGTCGCGGCCGACTCCAACATCGTGATCTTCGAGCGCATCAAGGAGGAGGCGCGCGCAGGTCGCTCGATGCCGTCGGCGATCTCCGCGGGGTATCGGAAGGGGATCGCGACGATCATCGACGCGAACGTGATCACGCTGATCACGGCGTTCATCCTCTTCGTCCTCGCGACGTCGGGGGTGAAGGGGTTCGCATTCACGCTCGGCGTCGGCACGATCGTCTCCCTGTTCACCGCGGTCGTGTTCACCCAGGCGGTGCTGGGTGCGCTGGGGCGGACCCAGTTCCTGCGCTCACCGCGCTTCCTCGGCGCCGGCGAGCAGCGCGTGCGGTGGCACTTCGACTTCTCCGGGATGAGCAAGTGGTTCTTCTCCGTATCCGGTGCGATCATCGCGATCGGGGCGATCTCGTTCGCGACGCTCCAGCTCAACCTGGGTATCGACTTCGAGTCGGGCACCCGGATCAAGGCGGCGCTCGGCGAGGCGACCGACGTCGAGTCGGTCCGCTCGACCCTGTCCGACGCCGGCATCGAGGAGGCCGGCAACGCGTCGATCCAGGAGGTCGGGGACCCCGAGTTCGGGGACAACGTGTTCCAGATCGAGGGCGAGTTCGGGACTCAGGAGGGAGGGGGGATCGCGCAGACCGCGCTCGAGGAGGAGTTCGGGCTCGAGGGCGGCGACCAGGGCTTCCAGAACACCACCGTCGGCCCGAGCTTCGGCGAGCAGGTGGCCACGAACGCAATCAGGGCGATCATCCTGTCGATGCTCGTGATCGCGATCTACGTCGCGATCCGCTTCCAGCCCAAGTACGCGATCCCGGTGCTGATCGCGCTCGTGCACGACATCCTGATCACCGCCGGCGTGTACTCGCTGAGCGAGCGCGAGGTGACGAGCGCGACCGTGGCGGCCTTCCTCACGATCCTCGGGTACTCGATGTACGACACGATCATCGTGTTCGATCGAATACGCGAGAACGAGCCGCGGCTGCCGCGGGCCTCGTTCTCGCAGATCGTCAACCGCTCGATGAGCGAGGTCTTCACGAGGTCGCTGATCACCGGGCTCTCGACCGTGTTTCTGCTCGCGATGCTGCTCGTGTTCGGTGGCGAGACCCTGCGGGACTTCGCGTTCGCGATGATGGTCGGCGTCGCGTCCGGCTTCTACTCCTCGATCTTCATCGCGGCCCCGGTGCTGAGGGCGTGGAAGGAGCGTGAGCCCAGTTACCGCGCGCGCCACGCCCGGATCGAGGAGGCGATGGGCTACGTGCCGGCGTTCCCCGAGGAGAACGTCGTCGCCAAGGTCGAGGAGGTCGAGGAGGCGCCGGTTCCCGAGCGGACCGGCGCGCCCGCCTCTGCGGCAGCGCCGCCGGAGACGCCTGCGGCCGAACCGGCCACGCCCGCCGCGGCTCCGACTCCGCCCGCCGTGCCGCCTGGCGGGGACGGTGGCCGGCAGCCGCCCGGCGACGGCGCTCCCGAGCGG
>JBOGZH010000307.1:0-3439 GCA_050697095.1 Solirubrobacterales bacterium | reverse complement strand
TGGCCACCTGCTTGCGACCACCCGGCTCATCTACAAGGCGGTTCTGGAGACGATCGGGATCGACTACATCACGTTCCGCCTGCTTGCCGTATCGACGGTGCTGCTCTCGGCCGCTTTCCTTTACGCGCTCGCAAAAAGGAGGATCGGCGCCGTGCCGGCTCTCGCCCCGACGTTGGTGCTGCTCTTCTTCGGCTCAGCCTGGCAGCACGTTGTCGTCCCGATTGGCTTCGTCAGCCTCCTCAGCATCACCGGCGGGCTAGCGTCCCTTCTCGCCCTGGAGCGTGGCGACCTGCGTGGGGACATCGCCGCATGCGCGCTGATCAGCCTCTCGATCGCCACCTTCACCACCGGATTCGCGTTTCTGGTCGGGGTCGCGATCTCCGTGCTGCTGCGGCCCGACAGGCAGCGAAGAGCATGGATCTTTCTCATCCCCCTGACGCTGTACGCGGCTTGGTGGTTGTCGCAGGTGTCGACTTCGTCTGCCGAACAGCAAGCCAAGCCCTCAAACGTACTGTTGATTCCAAGCTATGTCGCGGAATCGCTGGCCTCGGTCACTGCCGGGCTTGCCGGCCTCAACTTCGAGTTCGCCGACAGCGACAGCAACCCTCTCCTTCGCGACGAGCTCGGCTGGGGTCCCGTCGTCGCTACGTTGGCCGTCGTCGCGCTTGCGCTGCGGATCAGGCGCGGGAACCTGCCGCACTCGCTCTGGGTTTCACTCGGAATCGTGCTCACGTATTGGTCGCTGGGGGCGCTCGTCGCCAGCGACTTCTACTCCCGCGCTCCATCGAATGTCCGCTACATGTATGAGGGGGCAGTGGGTGTGCTCCTGGTCGCCACCGACGCCTCGCGCTCGATTCGCTTCTCGAGGCTCGGCCTGGTGGTTCTATTTGGAGCCTGCGCCTTCAGTCTCGCCACGAACGTAGCCTTGATGCGGGAGGGCGCCGCGATCTTCAGGGACGAGTACTCGCGCCAGGCGCGCGCGCAGTTCGCGATGCTCGAGTTGGCGCGCGATCACGTGCAACCGGACTTCTTCGCCGCCGATGCCGGTCGAGACGTTGCTCCTGTCAGGGGGGTGGCCGCGAGCTATTTCGCCACCGTCGACCGATTCGGATCCCCGGCGTTCTCCCTGCCCGAGCTCGAGCGCCAGGACGATAGCGTCCGCCAGGGCGCCGATCAACTCCTTGCGAGAGCGCTCGGCGTCAGGCTAGACCGGTCGATACGTCAGCCGGGCCGAGGGTGCCGTGAGATCCCTGCCAGCGAGCGAGGCGGCGCGATTGGCTTCGAACTTCCACGTGGCGGGGCGAGCCTGCGCGCCCAAGGTGTGGCTCCGGGCTCGATGATGCTGGGTCGGTTCGCCACGTCCCCGACGGTTGAGGTGGGCAGCCTGTTCCCCGGCGAGACGGCGAAGCTCAGGATCCCCCCCGACTCCTCGCCCAGACCGTGGCGAGGTTCCGTGACAGGGGTCCGCGCGGTCACCGCGTGCGCGCTGCGCTGACCGGGAATCGGCCCCGGTTACCACCAGAAGGTGGAGTCGATCCCCTCGAGCTCCTCGATCGGCGTCGTGTAGACGCCGGAGGAGAGGTACTTCCAGCCGTCGTCGGGGATCAGGAAGACGACGTTCCCGTCGTCGAGCTCCTCCGCGATCCGGACGGCGACCATGGCGATCGCGCCCGAGGAGACGCCAGCGAACACGCCCTCCTCGTGGAGCAGCCGCTGGGTCCAGACGATCGCGTCGCGGTTCGCGACCATGATCTTCCGGTCGAGCAGCGAGAGGTCGAGGATCGGGGGGATGAAGCCGTCGTCGAGGGAGCGCAGCCCAAACACGTCCTCGCCCTGCATCGGCTCCGCGGCGACGATCTGGGTCTCCGGATCGTGCTCCTTCAGGCGGCGACCCACCCCCATCAGCGTGCCGCCCGTCCCCAGGCCGGCGACGAAGGCCGCGACCTCGTCGAGCTCCTCGAGGATCTCCGGCGCGGTGCCCTCGTAGTGCGCCTTCGGGTTCGCGTCGTTGCCGTACTGGTAGGGCATGTAGTAGGAGGCGTCGCGCTCCGCCATGTCCAGGGCCTTCTCCACCGCGCCGTTGGAGCCCTTCGCCCCCTCCGAGAAGACGATCTCCGCTCCGTACATGCGCAGGAGCTGGATCCGCTCCTCCGTGACGTTGTCCGGGAGCACCACCTTCAGCGGGTAGCCCTTGCGCCGCGAGACCATCGCCAGCGCGATCCCGGTGTTGCCCGAGGTGGGCTCGAGAAGCGTCTGGCCGGGGGAGATCAGGCCCTGCCCCTCCGCGTCCTCGACCATCGCCTTTGCGATCCGGTCCTTGACCGAGCCGGTCGGGTTGCGGCCCTCGAGCTTCGCGTAGATCCGCACCCCGGGCTTCGGCGAGAGGCGCGGCAGCTCGACCAGCGGCGTGTACCCGATCGCCTCGACGAGGTTCGAGAAGCGCCCCCCGCAGGGACGGTTGAGGAGGTTGTCCTCCAGCATCGCTTTTGAAAGTGTAGTAATGAAGCGCCGGATGCCCAACTCGGGCGTGGAGGGATATGGTCCCCGCGTAGGAGAGGGGCCGGGTCAATCGGGCCTCCGGAGGCTGATGAAGAGGAGAGGAGCAAACAGGAATGAGCAGGACTAGGCTTTGGATGGTCCTCGGCTTCGTCGTGGTGCTGGCGGGGGCGCTTGTCGCCGCCGGGTGCGGCGGAGACGACGACGATGACGGCGGCGGGGGCGAGGACCTCGGCCTGATCACCGACGGCACGCTCACGGTCGGCACCGACACGCCGTTCCCGCCGTTCGAGATCGGGCAGCCGCCGGACATCTCCGGGTACGACATCGAGGTGATGGACGCGATCGCGGAGAACCTCGGGCTGACGGCCGAGTACCAGGACACGTCGTTCGACACGATCTTCCGCGACGTCGCGAACGGCCAGTTCGACATCGCGGCGGCGGCGTCGACGATCACCCCGGCGCGCGAGAAGACGGTTGACTTCTCGGAGCCCTACTACGAGGCGCAGCAGGCGCTGCTCGTCGCCGAGGGCTCGGACATCGCCTCGGTCGACGACCTCGGCGGCGCGATCGTGGGGGCGCAGGACGCCACCACCGGCGAGGCCTACGCCAACGAGGAGACCGACGCGCAGGAGGTCCGCGGCTTCCCGGAGGGTCCCGACGCGATCGCCGCGCTCGAGACCGGCCAGGTCGACGCGGCGATCATCGACCAGCCTGTCGCCGCCGACGCGGTCGAGAAGCAGGGCGGTGTGGAGATCGTCGAGGAGATCCAGACCGACGAGCTCTACGGCTTCGCGATGCCGCCGGGGGCGCCGCTCGTGGAGGCCGTCAACGACGCGCTGACCGAGCTCAAGGACGACGGCACGATCACGGAGCTGTACCAGAAGTACTTCAACACGGAGCCGCCGCCCAGCGTCCTCGAGGACACCGAGGGGTCCTAGGG
>JBOGZH010000306.1:0-3412 GCA_050697095.1 Solirubrobacterales bacterium | reverse complement strand
TCGACCGGCTCTCCGACACGATCCTGATCGGCGACGCCGTCTCGGCTCACGACGCCGCGGACTTCGCCGACGCGACGGTCGGGATCGAGATCGTCGACGGGGACGGACGGCTGGACGTGAGGGTCGGCCCCCTGGTCGAGGGCGGATCCGATCGCATCCTGGAGGGGCTCGAGCTCCCGGGCGGCGCATCGCTGCGGAAGCTGGCCACCGAGATCGAGGTGGAGCGGGAGCAGCGACCGCAGGGCGATTCCGCCGAGTACCTGGTCGTCGGAATAGATCGCTAGGACCGCTGGTCCGACTTCTCGCGCTCGACCTCGCCGCGGAGGCGCTCCACCGCGGCGCGGAGGATCCGCGATACGTGCATCTGGGAGACGCCGACCCGCTGCGCGATCTCGGTCTGAGTCATGTCCTCGATGAAGCGAAGGTTGAGCACGGCCCGGTCGCGCTCGGAGAGCGTCTCCAGCACGTCGGTGATCGCCTCGCCGTACTCCACGGTCTCGAAGCCGGGCTCGTTCTCCCCGAGTCGCTCCGTGAGCGCGATTCCCTCTCCCTCCTCGGTATGCGACTGGGCATCGAGCGACATCGCGTGGTGCGCCTGGCCCGCCTCCATCGCCTCGAGCACCTCCTCCGGATCCAGCTCGAGGCGATCCGCGATCTCATTCACCGACGGCGCCCGGCCGAGCTTGCCCGGTAGCTCGGCGATCGCGCGGTCCACCCGGGCTATCCGCTCCTGGAGGTCGCGCGGAACCCGGACCGACCAGCCCCGATCCCGGAAGTGCCGCTTGAGCTCGCCGAGGATCGTCGGCACCGCGTAGCTGGTGAACGCGACGCCCCGCTCCGCGTCGAAGCGATCCAGAGCCTTGACCAGACCGAGGCTCGCCACCTGGACCAGGTCCTCGAGCGGCTCGCGATCGCCGCGGTACCGTGCCGCGAGCCGCCGGGCGAGCGGCATGAACCGCTGGACGAGCTCCTCGCGCACGGCCTGATCCCGGGTGCGGTGGTAGCGGGCGAGGAGCTCGCGCTCCTTCGCGAGCTGTTCGTTCGGGCCCGGTGCGGGCTCGGCTGTCGGGTCGGATCCGGGCATGGGACGACGCAGCAAAGCAAACCCCTCGCCGCCCCGTCCTCCTATTCTGCCTGCGGTGAGCATCCTCTGCTTCGGCGAGGCGATCGTCGACCTCATGTGCGAGCGCATGTCCTCTTCGATCGAGGAGGCCGACTCGTATCGCCCCCACTTCGGCGGCGCGATGGCGAACGTCGCGGTGGCGGCCCGGCGGGCGGGCGCCGCGGTCGCGCTCGCCGGTGGCGCCGGCGACGATCCCTGGGGGCGGTGGCTGCGCTCTCGCCTTAGGAGCGAGGGCGTCGATCTGTCCTGGTTCTCGCTCGTGGCCGGGCTGCGCACACCGGTCGCGTTCGCCACCTTCGATCGCGACGGCGAGCCGAGCTTCCAGGTGTACGGCGAGGGGATCGAGGCCTGTGTGCGCTCCCTGGGTGACCGCCTCGAGGAGGCGGTCGGGAGTGCCTCGGCGCTGGTCTTCGGCTCCAACACCCTGGTCGGAGCGCCGGAGAGGGGGATCACGCTTCAGGCCCGCCGGCTCGCGAGCGATCGGGGGATCCCGGTCCTGTTCGATCCCAACCTGCGCGAGCATCGCTGGGCGAACCTGGACGTGGCGCTCGGGCTGTCCCGGCAGCTGTGCGAGGGCGCGTTCTGCGTGCGGGCGAACGAGGTCGAGGCGCGGGCGATCACGGGCGCCGAGGATCCGGGAACGGCGGCTCGCGAGATCGCCGCGCTCGGCGCGCGGATAGCGATCGTCACCATGGGCGCGGCCGGCGCGGTGATCCGCGGTGCGGTCGAGGCCGAGGAGGACGGGATCGAGGTCGAGGTCACGTCCACGCTCGGCGCCGGCGACGCTTTCATGGGCACTCTCGCCGCCGGCCTGGCGGAGGCGGGCTGGGACCCGGCCCGCGCCGACGGGGCGCTCGCGCGCGCGGTCCGGGCCAGCGCCGAGGCCTGCACCCACTGGGGGGCGCTCGAGTAATAGCGTGCGCGACCGTATGAAGGTGCTGGTCACCAGCTCGCGGATGCCGTTCGCGCTCGACATGGTGCGCAAGCTCTCCGAGCGCGGCCACGATGTGTGGGCGTCGGACAGCTACGAGGCCGCGCCGGGCAGCCACTCGCGCTACCTGCGGGGCCACGTCGTCACCGCCTCGCCCTCCGAGCAGACGGAGAAGTTCATCGCCGAAGTCGAGGGCGCGGTGCGCGAGCACGGGATCGATCTCGTCGTACCGGTCTTCGAGGAGGCGTTCTACCTCGCCACCCAGCGCGAGCGGCTCTCCGAGGTGACGACGGTGTACACGGCGCCATTCGAGGTCCTCGCGAGGGTCCACGACAAGGACACGTTCCAGAAGCTGGCCGAGCGCCTCGATCTGCCCACTCCGGAGACGGTCGTCGCGCGCAGCGACGCGGAGCTGCGCGAGGCGATCGGGAGGTTCCCCCGCTACTTCGCGCGCGCCGCGTTCTCACGTGGCGGCGTGGCCCTGTTGACGAACACCGGCCCGTTGGCCGGGCACCTCTCGGTGGACGACTGCCACCCCACCCAGGCCTCCCCGTGGCTGGTGCAGGAGTTCGTCGGCGGTCCGATGCACTGCACCTACAGCACCCTGCACGAGGGCCGGGTGACCGCGCACTGCGCGTACCGCGCGCCGCGCCAGTGGGAGCACAGCACCGCGATCCAGTTCGTCTCCGTCGACACGGCGCCCTCGCTGGCGGTCACCGAGCGGCTCGGCGGCGACCTCACCTACACGGGACAGATGTCGCTCGATTTCGTCGAGACGCCCGACGGCCTCGCCCTGATCGAGTGCAACCCGCGGGCGACCGATGGGGTGCTGCTGCTCACGGCGGAGGAGCTCGAGGACGGGCTCCTGCGCGCGGATGGAGAGACCGTTCTGGTGGAGCCGGGGCGCCAGACGCAGCTCGACCTCGCGGTGTTCGGGCAGATCTTCTCCCAGAGCCTGGAGGAGTTGCCGCGATCGATCAACGACCTGGCGCGGGTGCGCGGCGCGGGCCAGGGGTGGCGCGATCTGTTGCCGACGATGTACTCGTTCCTGGCCTTCGCCCAGAGCGCGAAGATGAGCATCGCGGAGCGAAAGCAGCTCTTCGTGGCGATGTCGGACGGGATCACCTGGGACGGCCAGCCGATCGCCGGAATCTCACCCTCCGACGCAGCCGTGCTGGCGGAGCTCACGGGCGAGCCTGCCCCCGGGTGAGCGCCGGCGTGAGCTAGTGCCCCGTCCACCAATGAATGCCCCGTTCTGGCGGCTGCGAGTGTGCGCCTGGCTGCGTCCTCGGTCGCCGCAATGGCGCTGCCATTCCGACTCCCTGCGTCCTTGCCATGCTTGACTCTCGCTCGCCAGA
>JBOGZH010000305.1:0-6797 GCA_050697095.1 Solirubrobacterales bacterium | reverse complement strand
CCGACCGGCTGCGACGGCTGCGCGCCGCGGAGGCGCCCGCCCCGGCTGTCGCCGCGGAGGGGCGGCGCGGCCCGCGCTTCACCGAGGAGGTCTACGAGGTCGAGAGGCGCGACGAGGATCGCGGCGGCGCGTGAGTAGACGGGTGCGTCGGGTGCCTGGGCGGTCGCGGATGGATCGGCGGTGATGGCTGGGTAGGAGACCGCCGCAGGCGGCCGGGTCGGTCCGGCGAACGCCGCAAACCCAACATTCGAGCGCGGAGGGGCATCGTTTGTGGGGTTGACGGTCATAGCCGCCGTCAATCCAACACTCGCCGGTGAGACCGGGTCGATTGTGGGGTTTGCGGCGCGACCGCTCGCCGGGAGCGGTTCTCCTACTTGCCCTACTTGCCCACCCGCCACGCGATGACATTCCGGCCGGGTCTCTGCCGTCCCCGCTTCCGCCGCGGCGGGGTTAGTTCTGGCTGCGGTTGTACTCCTCTGCCGCCTCGCGGATCCCTTCGCCGCGACCGGGTCGAAGCGCCTGACGGGCGTGGAGCAGGTACCAGCGCGCCGAGTCTCCTCGCGACAGAGGCGCGAGGGCGGCGCGGACCGCGTAGAACCACGCCGTGAGCACCCGCACCGCCCCCGCCGCCGCGCGCGAGTGGTGCTTTCGCATGTAGAGGTCGCGGTTGCGGTGGAACTCGACCGTCCGCCGGGTCCGCGCCACGGAGTCGGTGGAGAGCTGGTCGTGGTGGACCGCGCGGGCGGCGGGGACGTACAAGATCCGCCACCCGGCGTCCCCGAGCCGCTTGCAGAAGTCGGTCTCGTCGGAGTAGATGAAGAAGTCGGGATCGAGGAATCCGACCGCCGCCGCAGCCTCGCGGCGGACCAGCATCGCCGAGGACTGGACCCAGCCGACCTCGCGGGTTCGCTCGCCGCCGCTCTGGACAGTCAGCCAGCGGTGGAGGAACAGAGCGCCCGCGAGCGCGGTCCCCACGCCGGGAAGCCTCCACGCGCAGGCCTTGGGCTCGCCCGCGCTGCTGAGGAGCTGCGCCCCCGCGGCGCCGCTCCGCGGATCGCGCTCCAGCGCCTCGGTCAGGGCGGCCGCCGCGCCGGGCTCCAACTCGGAGTCCTCGTTGAGCAGCAGGCAGTACCGGCCCCTCGCCTCGCGGAGCAGCGCGGTGTCGTTCTCGGCCTTTCCGGCCCGGGTGGTGCGCGCGATCAGCCGTGCCTCGGGATGGTGCTCGCGCACCGCGTCCGCCGAGCCGTCGTCGGAGGCGTTGTCGAGCACCAGCACCTCGTGCTCGGCATCGGGAGGGTTGGTGCGCCGAATCGCACCCAGGCAGGCGAGCAGGTGCTCGCGCCCGTTCGTGTTCACCACGCAGTAGGAGAGGAGCAAGGTCGATAATTCTGGCCGATGAAGGTGCAGATCGTGGATCCCTCCGCGTACAGCGCTCCCTACGACCGCTCCCTGTGCGCGGCGCTGGCACGCGCGGGGGCGGACGTGGAGCTGGTCACGAGCCGCTTCCTGTACGGACCGGTGCCGCCCGCGGACGGATACCGCGTGAACGAGGCCTTCTACCGGCACTCGGCCGGGCGCGGTCTCGACGCGCCCGCCCGCCGCGCCTTCAAGCTCGGCGAGCACCTCGCCGACATGACCCGGTACCGGCGCCACTCGGCCGAGGCCGACCTGGTGCATTACCAATGGCTGACGATGCCCGGACTGGACTGGGCCCTGCTGCCGCCTCCCGCGCTCCGCAATGGCGCGGGCGGGGCGACCGCGAGGCCCCCCCAGGTGTTCACGTTCCACGAGCGGCCCGCTCACGGTCGGATCGGGATCGCGCGCGAGCGGCGCCTGCTGTCGCGCATGGATGCCGTCGTGGCGCACAGCGAGCACGCGGCGCGGCGGCTCCGCGACGAGCTTCGCTTCGATCCGGCGCGGACCACGATCATCCCGCACGGGGCCCTCGAGTATCTGACCCGCCTCCCCGAGGAGAAGCCGCTTCCCCGGCAGCTCGCGCAGGTCGAGTCCCCGGTGGTCCTGTGCTTCGGGCTGATTCGGCCCCACAAGGGCGTCGAGGTCGTGCTCGAGGCCTTCCGGTCCGTGCCCGACGCAGAGCTGTGGGTCGTCGGCATGCCGCGCATGTCCCTCGATCCGGTCCGCGAGCTCGCCGCGCGGATCGGAGACCGCGTGCGTGTGATTCCCCGCTTCATCCCCGATGACGAGGTGCCCGCGTACTTCCGCCGTGCCGACATCGTCGTCCTCCCGCATCTGAACGCCGAGCAATCGGGAGTTCTCCACATCGCGCTCGCGTTCGGCAGGCCGCTCGTCCTCAGTGCGGTCGGCGGCTTTCCGGAGATCGCGGAGCGCGACGGCGCCGCACGCATCGTGCCTCCCGGTGCTCCCGCGGCGCTTGCCGGGGCGTTGAACGAGCTGCTCGATGACGAGGGGGAGCGGCGACGTCTCGGCGACGCGGCAACCCGGGCCGCCGCCGGCCCTTACTCCTGGGACGCGATCGCAGCGCGCACGATCGACCTCTACCGCTCGCTGCTCGGCTGAGTCAGATGCTCGTCCTGGAGATCGTTTTCTGGGCCTCGGTGGCGCTGCTCGTGCACACGCACGTCACCTATCCCCTCGCCCTGTGGGCGATCGCGCGCGTGCGCGGAGGGCGAAGCGAGGCGGCCGAGCCGAACGGCGAGCTTCCGAGCGTGACGTTGATCGTCGCCGCCCACGACGAGGAGGCGGTGATCGAGCGCAAGGTGCGAAACGCGCTCGCCCTCGACTACCCGCGCGACCGCCTCGAGCTGATCGTCGCCTCGGACGGCTCCTCCGATCGCACCGTGGAGCTGGCCCGCGCGGCGGGGGCCGACCTCGTCCTCGATCTCCCTCGGGTCGGCAAGGTCGAGGCGCAGAACGCCGCGGTCGAGCGCGCACGGGGGGAGCTGCTCGGGTTCTCGGACGCCAATGCCTTCTGGGCCACCTATGCGCTGCGACACCTGATCGCGCGATTCGCCGATCCGTGCGTCGGGTACGTCTGTGGCCAGGTGCGCCTGGAGGCCGACGGCGGCGGTAACGAGGAGGGGGCGTACTGGCGCTATGAGATGGCTGTCCGGGAGCTGGAGTCCGAGCTCGGCGGGATCACCGCCGGAAACGGCGCGATCTACGCGACGCGCCGCGACGCCTACATCGTGCTCGACTCGTCGCGCGGGCACGACCTCTGCTTTCCGTTCACGCTCACGAAGCGGGGGTGGCGGGCGCTGTACGCGCCGGCCGCCGTCGCGGAGGAGAAGATGGCTCCCACGATCGGCGGCGAGTTCGAGCGCAAGCGCAGGATGATGAACCGGACCTGGGGAGTGGTCCTGCGCGACGGGATGCTCTCCCCGCGCGGTTACGGGCCCCTGTACGCGTTCCAGATGCTCTCCCACCGGGCGCTTCGCTACGCGTCCCCTTTCCTGCACCTGATCGCGCTCGCCACCAACGTCGCGCTCCTCGGTGACGGCGCGGTCTACACCGTGGTGCTCGCGATCCAGGCCGCCGTGCTTCTCGCCGCCCTGCTCGGTTCGGTGGTCCGGATCCGTCCGTTTCGGCTCGCGCGCTACTACGCGATGGTGGAGGCTTCGATTCTCTCCGGCCTGTGGGACAGGGCCCGCTCCGGGACGGCGGTCACGTGGGAGAAGGTCGAGGGAACACGGTGAGCACCGGGGTTCCCCGTGCCGGGGACGTCTTCCTCGCCGCGCTCTGCCTGGTGCTCAGCGCCCCGCTGCTCGTGGTGATGGCGGTCGCGATCCGGCTCGACACCCCGGGCTCGGCGATCTACCGCCAGCGGCGGGTGGGGAAGGACGGCGTGCTGTTCGAGATGTGCAAGCTGCGCACGATGGTCGTCGGCGCCGACCCGACCCCGGCCGAGACGTGGACCCCGCTGCGCGCGGGCGATCCCCGTGTGACACGGGTCGGGGCCGTCCTGCGCCGCCTTTCGCTGGACGAGCTCCCCAACCTGCTCAACGTCCTGCGCGGGGAGATGGCGATCGTCGGGCCGCGTCCCACGATCGAGGCGCAGGTGGAGCAGTACACGCCGCGCCAGCGCCGCCGCCTCGAGGTGAATCCCGGGATCACGGGGTGGGCGCAGGTGAACGGGCGCGCCTCGCTGTCCTGGGAGGAGCGGATCGAGCTGGACATCTGGTACGTCGAGAATCGCTCCCCGTCGCTCGACCTGAGGATCCTCGCCCGGACGCTCCGTCTGATCGTCACGGGACGCGGGCTGTACGAGGGCTAGTGGGGTGTCTCATAACGTTGACTAGGATGGCGAGCGCGGAGGTGCTCACGGTCGAGGACGGCGAGCGGTGGCGCGCGGTCCTCCCGGTGGGGGAAAGCGTGTTCGGAAGCGTCGAGTTCGCTCGCATTCAGCAGCGCCACGGCGGCGGCGACGCGCGGCTGGTCACGCTCGGCGCGCCCGACGGAAGGATCGCCTACCCCCTGTTCCTGCGCCCTGTCGACGAGCTGCCGTTCGCGGGCCGGGCCGCTGCCGGGCTGTTCGACGCGGCCACGCCCCCGTACACGGGGCCCTTCGCGCCACGCTCGCCGGACGAAGATGTCCGCGCGGCCTTCCAGGAGGCGCTGTCCCGGTGGTGCACGGAGGGCGGCGTCGTGTCCGAGTTCGGGCATCTCCAGCCGTGGCGGGCACGCGCCGAGCTGCTCGACCGCCCGGGGCCGGAGCTCGATCGGGAGATCGTCTACGTCGATCTCACCGAGGACCCGGAGGAGCTTTGGCGGCGCTCCTACACGCACGCCGCGCGAAAGAACGTGAAGCGCGCGCGGCGAGAGGGCGTGCGGGTGCTGGCCCCGGGCGACGCGACGGCCGCGCGCGAGCTGCACCGGATCTACCAGCAGACCATGGACAGGCAGGGAGCGCCCGAGAGCTACTACTTTCCCGCCGCCTACTTCGAGGCGTTCGTCGAGGAGATGTCCGGCAACTCCCGAATCGTGCTCGCGGAGCATGGCGGGCGGGTGATCGCCGCGACGCTGTACCTGCACGACGACCGCGACGTCTACTCCTACCTCGGCGGCGCCGACCGCGACTTCCAGCATCTCCGTCCCACGAACGCCGTCGTGCACGAGGCGATCCGCTGGGCGCGGGAGGCGGGGAAGGAGCGGCTCGTGCTCGGCGGCGGCTACGAGCCGGGCGACGGGATCTTCCGCTTCAAGGCGAGCTTCTCGCCCCTGCGCGCCGAGCTCCGGCTCTACAGGCGCGTGCACCTGCCCGATGAGTACGCGTCCCTGCGCGACGGGTGGCGCGAGCACTACGGGACCGAGCCGCGGACTGCCTTCTTTCCGCCCTACCGGACGGTTCCCTAGTCCCGGAGCACCATTAACCAGGGGCCAGGCCGTCGTTCTGCGCGATCCGCTCCTGCGCCTGCTTGGCGATGCCGTTCAGCTTTCGCTTCAGCTCGCCGCCGGGGCACGCCGTCTCGCTGACGCGGCGGTGGCCGAACACGCGCTTCACGCGCACCTTCCTCCCCGACGGGAACTTGTTGCTGCTCCCGCCCGCGGACCGCAGCCGCGTCCTCCCCAGCGCCTTGACGCCGTGGAGGGCGAGCTTCCACGCGATCACGTTCACGAAGCCGTCCTCGGCCTGATCGGAGATCGGGTCGGAGGTGTGGGTCCCGAGCGAGGCGATCCCCGTGGTCTCCGCGTTGAACCCCGCCGCGTGCGCGCCAACGGCCGGCTTCTTCACGCCCCCCGCGCGGCCGACGTAGACGTCGCCGAAGCGGTCGACGAGGAAGTTGTAGCCGATGTCGTTCCACCCGTTGCCGTTGCGGTGGAAGCGGCAGATCCCGAGCACGATCCCGGGCGCCTCCTCGGCGGAGTACTCGTTCGCGGTCACGGTGTGGTGCACGGTCGCCGCCTTCACGCTCCCGTACGCGGGGCCGGTGCGCGGCCGGCAGCCCCCGCTGTCGCGCTTGGCCCCCCACGCGCCGCGACCGACCATGTCGGGCTGCGGCGGGATCGCGCTCGCGCTCGCGACCGAGGCGACAGCGATGAAGGCCGAGTTGACCGCGCCGCGGGCAGCGGTGAGGGCGCGGTTCGCGAACGTGTCGGTTCCCGACACGTTGACGTAGTGGAGCCGGCCCTCGGGGCGTACGCCTCGGCTTCGCACCTGGAGCTGGTCCGCGCCGCCGAAGTACACCGGGTCCCCGTTCGCCGTCTCGATCCACTCGGTCCACTCGCCGCCGTCTTGGCGCGCCCGGTACTCGAGCGGTCGCAGCTCGCCGGCGACTCCGGCGAGATCGAAGCGCGCCGGGGCCTCGATCACCGGGGAGCGGTAGCGGACGGGACCCTCGTCGCTGTGGGCTGCGGAGCCGCGCGCGCGTGTGCCGGGCGCGGTGACGCGCGCCACGGCCGCAAGCCGCTGCTCGAAGTCGACCGCCTCTGGCGCGTACGGGGTCAGCGACAGCGCCGGGGCGACGCTCCATAGGAGAGTCGCCATCGCCCCGGCGGGAACGACGTAGGTGAGGAGGATCCTGAGCGCCCGCACTGACCCCGAAACACGTACCACCCCCCAACGTTTCGCCTGCAAAACATCATTCCTGCCGCGTACTCGGCTCCCGCTCGCTCGCGACTCGAACCACCGGTCATGACGCTCGCTCGCTCCCGCCTCCGCCGCGGCAGTGTTGCTGACACTGTGTAAGTGGTGTCTAGATCGGTACGGGCTCGGGCCCTTGGCCGCGGTACGTGTCGCGGAAGGCGCGGATAGCGTCGAGCGTCGCGGGACCCTCGTACGTCTCGCAGCCGAGCATGTTCGTCCACGCGGTGGCCGCCAC
>JBOGZH010000304.1:0-1676 GCA_050697095.1 Solirubrobacterales bacterium | reverse complement strand
CCCTGGGGGTCGCACTCGTGGTAGCGGACGCGGAGGCGATGGCGGAAGGGCTCGCCCACGGCGTCCTCCTCAGAGGTCGTACGCTTTCGCGAGCTCCGGGTCCCGCTTCGCGAGCATCTCGGCGAGCGAGACCATCACCTTGCACTGCTTCCAGGTGGCGTCGTCCTGCATCCGGCCGTCGATGATGTGGACGCCGCGGCCGTCGGGGATCGCCTCGAGCACCTTCTTCGCGAACTTGACCTCGTCGGGGTCGGGGCTGAAGACCTTCCTGGCGATCTCGATCTGGCGCGGGTGCAGCGACCACGCGCCGACGCAGCCGAGCAGGAACACGGCCCGGAACTGCGCCTCGCACCCGACGTCGTCGGAGATGTCGCCGAAGGGCCCGTAGAAGGGCAGGATCCCGGCCGAGTTGCACGCGTCGACCATGCGCGCGATCGAGTAATGCCACGGGTCCTGCTGGTAGGAGGGTCGGGGAGCGTCCGGGTTGTCCGGGTCGGGGTCCTCGACCACGCGGTATGCGGGATGCCCACCGCCCACCCGGGTCGTCTTCATGCGGCGCGAGGCGGCGAGGTCGGCCGGCCCGAAGCTCATCCCCTGCATCCGCGGGCTCGCGGCGGCGATCTCCTCGACATTGGAGACCCCGAGGGCGGTCTCGAGGATCGCGTGCACCAGGAGGGCGCGCTTCAGGCCCGCCTTCGCCTCGAGCTGGGCGAGCAGGCGGTCGACGTAGTGGATGTCCCACGGCCCTTCGACCTTGGGCACCATCACCACCTCGACCTTGTCGCCGATCTCGCCGATCAGCCTCAGGAAGTCGTCCAGCGCCCACGGGCTGTCGAGGCTGTTGACCCGGGTCCACAGCGCCGTTTCGCCGAAGTCGGTGCTCTTAGCGAGCTCGATCAGCCCCTCGCGGGCCGCCTCCTTGCGGTCGGCGGGGATCGCGTCCTCGAGGTTGCCCAGCAGCACGTCGGCCTTCCCGAGCATGTCGGGAACCTTCGACACCATCTTCTCGTTGCTCGCGTCGAGGAAGTGGATCATCCGCGCGGGCTTGACCGGGATCTCAAGCGGGGGCTCGGGCGCTCCGAGCGCCAGCGGATGGGTGAACTGGCGTGGGTTTCGCATTCGCGGGAGCTTATTCGGAGAGTCCGGCGGCCTTCATCGCACGGTCGCGGTCGAGGTGGAACTCGATCCGCGTCAGCGTGCCGTCCCGAAACGTCATCACGGCTGCCCCCTGGCCCTCGATCGGAGCACTCGCGGACTCCGTGCGGCCGGTCTGACGTGCGAGCTGGACCACCTTGTCGCCGGCATCCAGGAACTCCGCGGTCTCGATGCTGAAGCTCTCCCACGGCTCCAGCCAGTCCGTCCAGAACTCCAGGAAGCCGCGGAGGCCACGGTAGCTGACCCCCTCGCCGGTGTACTCGGGGCCGATCCTCTCGACCTCGACCTCGGGGTCGACGACCGACTCCAGCGTGGCCGCCATCGCCGCCGCCCGTCCCGGGTCCCTGATCGCCCGCGCGAGATCGTCGAGCGGCAGCGACGACATCAGTCGCGCGGCCAGCTCCACGTTCTCGCTCGACACGACCGCAGTATCCTGCTCCTCCCCTGCATATGGCAATAGCGACGCCCACGTACACGGAGAAGACCGACGAGCAGAAGGCGATCACCGAGATGGTGCGCCA
>JBOGZH010000303.1:0-9330 GCA_050697095.1 Solirubrobacterales bacterium | reverse complement strand
CCGGCGACCTGCTCGCCGCCGATCAGGAGCTTGGTCTCGAACGCGGCCATCGCTCGATGCTACCGCCGCGCGATCGCGCCATGCTTCTCGTTCATCGCGATCTCACGAAACCGTCGCCCGGCGCGTTGAACGGGTGAACGAACCGACTGCGGAAGGCAAGACGATATGACCACCACCTCGACACAGACCGCGCTCCGGGACCGCGTCGAGGCGCTCGACTGGGAGGAGCTTCGTGCCCAGCTCGACAATCGCGGCTTTGCGATCACGACGCCAATCCTCGAACGCACGGAGTGCGAGGAGCTCTCGGACCTGTTCGACGGCGGCCGCTTTCGCTCCACCATCGAGATGGCGCGCCACCGCTTCGGCGAAGGGCGCTATCGCTACTTCGACCACCCCCTGCCCGAGGCGATCGCAGCGCTCCGCAGCGCGTTCTACGTCCGGCTGGCCCCGGCCGCAAATCGGTGGTCGGTGCTCCTCGGTGGCGACGAGGACGCGTTCCCGCTCACCCACGACGAGCTTCTGGCACGCTGCCGCGAGGCCGGCCAGCAGCGGCCGACCCCGCTGATCCTGCGCTACGGCGCCGGTGACTGGAACGCGCTTCACCAGGACCTCTACGGGGACGTCTACTTCCCGTTCCAGGCGGTGACGGTCCTCTCGGATCCCGAGGTCGAGTTCGAGGGAGGGCAGTTCGTCCTCGTCGAGCAGCGCCCCCGCGCGCAAAGCCGCGCGCACGTGCTGACCCCGCCGCAGGGAGCGTTCGTGATCTTCCCCACCCACCACCGCCCAAACAGGGGAAAGAGGGGCTACCACAAGGTCGGCCTGCGTCACGGCCTGAGCACGGTCACCGAGGGCTCGCGCACCGCGCTGGGGATCATCTTCCACGACGCGAAGTGAGATGAGAGACTTCCCCCGATGAGCGAGGAGTGGCGAGTCGAGGTCGAGCTCGGCGACGAGCAGCACCACCTCACCCTCGGCGAGCGCCTGCGCACGCTTGATCTGGACGACGAGGCGCGCGAGCGGCTCGGCGGGCGGGTGATCGCGACCCGCGACGGCGACCACATGTTCCTCTACGCGGGATCGGAGCAGAGCGCGAAGGAGGCGGAGCGGGTGGCGCGCGAGGTCGTCTCGGCCGAGGGCCTGACGGCGGAGATCTCGATCACCCGGTGGCACCCGGTCGAGGAGGCGTGGAGGGACGCCTCGGTCCCCCTCCCCAGCAGCGAGCAGGAGGAGGAGGCCGAGCGGCGGCGCCACGAGGCGGCCGAGGAGCATGACGCGGAGCTTGAGGGGGAATACGAGTGGGAGGTCCGCGTGGACCTCCCAGGGGTCGGCGAGACCCACGAGCTGGCCGGGCGTCTCCGCGAGGAGGGCCTGCCAGTGAGGCGGCGATGGCGCCACCTGCTGGTCGGCGCGCCGACGGAGGAGCGCGCCGCGGAGCTTGGGAAGCGGATCGAGGCCGACGCGCCGAAGGGAAGCGAGGTTCTGGTCGAGCCGAGCGGCGGAGTGCGCCACCCCGTCTTCGTCTTCATCGGCGCGCACAAGCCCGGCATCGCGCGCGATCTCGGGCTCTAGCCCGTCACGACAGCCGCTGGTTCATCCAGCGGGCGTTGTCGACCGCGTGCCCCTCCCAGTCGTTGTCGAAGTAGGCGAGCACCTCTACCTTCGAGCGCCACGCGGCGATGCGGCGCTTCCACGCCTCGAGCTCACGCTCGGAGTAGCGTCCGTTCCGCCCTCGGCGGCCGAAGTGGAAGCGGATGAAGGTCCAATCGGCGGTCAGCTCACGGGTCTGGAACGGGCGCTCGGGATGGTCGCCGATCACGAGCGCCGTGCCGTGGCGGCGCAGAATCTCGTACACGTCGCGCGCAAACCAGCTCTCGTGACGGAACTCGAAGCAGTGGCGACCGCCCGGCAGCTCGCGGAGCGCCCGCTCGAGCCGCTCGTCGTCGCGGTGAAAGCTCGGCGGAAGCTGCCACAGGGTGGGGCCCAACTTGCCCGCCGCCCGTAGCCCCTCGAGCGGCTCGTAGAACCGGCGGATGCCCTGCCCGATGTCGTTGAGGCGCTTCACGTGGGTGAGATAGCGGCTTGCCTTGCACGAGAAGAGGAACCCACCGGGCGTCTGCTCGACCCAAGTCTCGACCGCTTTCGCCGCGGGGAGCCGGTAGAAGGTGTTGTTGACCTCGACGGTGTCGAACACCTCGGCATAGCGCTCGAGCCAGAGGCGCTGCGGGAGCTTCTCCGGATATAGGCGCCCGCGCCAATCGCGATAGACCCAACCGGAGCACCCGATCCGCACCGGCTTCACGTCTCGCCAGCGACCCGCGCGCGGGCTAGGCGCGCCCCTGCCCGGGAGCGAGGGCGAGGGTGGTCTCGATCTCCTGCTCGGGACGGACCGCCGCCATCCGCTCGGCGCGGCGCTGCTGCCACACCGTGAACAGCATCGCCACGACGGTGACCGCGAACAGCATCGCCGCCAGCACGTTGACCTCGACGGGGATCCCGCGTTGCGAGGCGCCGAAGATGTAGAGCGGGAAGGTAACGGTCGTGCCGGAGTTGAAGTTGGAGATCACGAAGTCGTCGATCGAGAGCGCGAAGGCAAGCATCGCGGCGGCGGCGATCCCCGGTGCGAGCAGAGGGAGCGTCACGGTCCGGAAGGTGGTAAAGGCGTTGGCGCCGAGGTCCTGCGCCGCTTCCTCGAGGCTGCGGTCGAACCCAATCAGGCGCGAGCGCACCACGATCACGACGAAGCTGATCGAGAACATCACGTGGGCGATGAACAGGGTGTTGAAGCCCGGGCTCACCCCGTAGAGCAGGAACATGGAGAGCAACGCCGCGCCGATCACGACCTCGGGGGTGGCCAGCGGGATCACGATCAGGAAGTTGGTCGAGCGCCGGCCGAAGAACTCGTAGCGGACGAGCGCAAGCGCGATCAGTGTGCCCAGCGCGGTGGCGACCAGCGTGGCGAGCGCAGCGAGCTCGAGGCTCAGGACCATCGCGTCGGTGAGCTCGGTGATCGCGAACGGGTCGGTCCAGTGCTCGAGCGTGAAGCCCTCCCAGGTGAAGTTGTAGCGGCCCGCGGGATCGTTGAACGAGAACGCGATGATCACCGCGATCGGGATCAGCAGGTATGCGATCGCGAGGCCGGCGTAAAGGCTGATCGCGTTCTCGCGCAGCCACTTCCAGGCGCGCGCCGGAAGCGAACGGTCGATCGTCGCCGACTCGGTCGCTCCGTTCATGCCCTGCGTGCCTCCTCACCCATGAGCGCCTCCGAGCCGGCGAAGCGGATGTAGACGACGACGATGACGAAGATCAGCGCCATGAGGACGAAGGAGAGCGCCGCCGCGGACGGATAGCTGTTGACGACCAGATACTGGCTCTGGATCACGTTTCCGATCATCGCCTGGTTCTGGCTCCCGAGAAAGTCGGCGTTGATGTAGTCGCCGACCGCGGGGATGAAGGTGAGCAGGGAGCCGGCGACGATTCCCGGTGCGGAGATCGGCAGCGTTACCTTCCAGAAGGCGGAGCGAGCGGACGCGTACAGGTCCTTCGCCGCCTCGATCAGGCTCTCGTCGATGCGTTCCAGGCTGGCGTAGATCGGCAGGACCATGAAGGGAAGGAAGTTGTATGTGAGCCCCGCGATCACCGAGCCGGCCGTATCCAGCACCCGGCCGTCGGCGGCCACGAGGCCCAACGACCTCATGGTGTCAACGACAACGCTGCTGTCGCCGAGGATCGTCTGCCACGCGAGCGTCCGGATCAGGTAGGTGACGAAGAAGGGCGCGATGACGGCAAGCAGCAGTGCGTTTCTCCACTTCCCGCCGCGGAACGCGATCGCGTAGGCGAGCGGGTACCCGATCACGAGCGCGAGGACCGTCGCCACCCCCGCGTACCAGAACGAACGGATGAACTGGGTGTCGGACTCGGACAGCGCGTCGGTGAAGTTCGAGAACTGCCACGTGAACCGGAAGCCCTCGGTGAGCGTCCCCTCCTCCAGCGAGAGGCGGGCCATGAAATACATCGGGACGACGAAGAACAGGATCAGCCAGATCAGCCCGGGCCCGAGCAGGAAGTAGGGCACGAGGCGGCGACGGATCACGGTCAAGGGGCGCTACTCCTCAAGACTCCGGTCCGCCGCCGCCTCCGCTCTCAGCCGGTGACCACCGATTGGGACCTCTCGGGAACCGCGTCCTCGCACGAGGGGTCGGGGATCGCCTGCGGCGTGCAGTCGGCCGTGAACTCCTCGTCGGGGAAGATCAGCTGGTTCTGGGCCAGCTTCGGGTCCTTCTGCTCGAGGATCTCCCTGGTGCCTTCCACCGGGGTGACGTAGTTCACGTACTGGGCGATCTGGGCCTGGTTCTTCGGGTCGTAGACGTAGTTCATGAACGCCTGCGCCGTGCCCGGATTCGGGGCCCCGACCGGGATCACCATGTTGTCCGACCACAGGTTGCAGCCCTCGGCCGGCCGGATCCACTTCACGTTCGGGTTGTCGGCCTGGAGCTGGATCGCGTCGCCCGACCACCCGACCGCCGCGACGATGTCGCCCTTGACGAGCGGCCCGGCGTACGCGTTGCCGGTGAAATCGCGGATCTGGCCCGAGTCGGCGGCCTGCTCGATCTCGTCGATCGCCGCGTTCCACTCCTCCTCGGTCGCCTCCGCGGGGTCGGCTCCCTGCATCTTCAGGACCAGGCTGACGTCGTCGTACATGTCGCCGAGGAACGTGACCTTGCCCTCGTACTTGGGCTGGAACAGGTCCTCGATCGAGTCGATCTCGGGCGCCAGCTCGGTGTTGATGACGATGCCGGTGAAGCCGCTCTGCCACGGGACCGAGTACTCCCGCTCGGGGTCGAAGTCCGGGGCCTCGAGGCCTGGGAGCAGGTTCTCCTCGACATTCGGGAGCGCCGACTTGTCGAGGTTCTGGAGGTATCCGAGATCCCGCATGATCTTCGCCATGTAGTCGGTGACGACGAACATCGACCGACCTCCCGAGTCACCGTTCTGGAGCTGCGGGCGCAGCTTGCCGAAGAACTCGAAGTTGTCGTTGATGTCCTCGATGTACTTTGTGTTCGCGCCGACCTCCTGGTCGAACTCGTCGACCGTCTTGCGGTCGATGTAGAGGGGCCAGTTGGAGATCGTCCACTCGCCGCCGATCGGCTCCGCCGCCGCGGTCTCGACATCCTCCTCGCCTCCGCCGCCCTCCTCGAGCCCGCCGTCGCCGCCGCCGCAGGCCGCGAGTGCGAGCGCCGCGCCGAGGGCCAGTAGGGCAAGCAGGATCCGTGCTGCCTTGCTCAGTCTCATGTCTCTCCTTGTTTGGTCTCCGTGGATTCGGTCTGAAGTTGCTCCGCATGGCCGTCGCCGGTGGTTGCGGCGACCGACTCGCGAACGAGGTGGATGTGCTCCGGAGCCCAGCTGAGGCGCACGGTGGCGCCGCCGCCGGGGAGCCGCTGGCGCTCCGCCTCGTCGGCGTTCGGCACCAGCACCGTCATCGGCACGTCGCCGTGCAGGCGCACGACGATCTGCGTCGTGGTTCCGAGATAGACGGAGCTGTCGACCACGCCCTCCACGCTCGGCTGCCCGTCGGGCGCCGGCTCCTCGGCGCGGTCGATCCGAAGCTTCTCCGGCCTGACCACGGCGTGGCAACGCTCACCCGTGCCCAGCCCGTCGGCGCTCGCCTCGACGTCGACCCCGCTCTCGAGCTGGACCCGGACTCGCTCGCCGTTCACCGACGCCACGGTGCCGGGCATCAGGTTGGAGACCCCGATGAACCCGGCGACGAACGTCGTCTCGGGGCGCTCGTAGACGTCCTCGGGCTCGCCGACCTGCTCGATCAGGCCGCGGTTCATGACCGCGATCCGATCCGACATCGTCAGCGCCTCCTCCTGGTCGTGGGTGACGTAGACGAACGTGATCCCGACATCGCGCTGGATCCGCTTCAACTCGATCTGCAGGCCCTTGCGCAGCTTCAGGTCGAGCGCCCCGAGCGGCTCGTCGAGCAGCAGCACCTTGGGCAGGTTGACCAGCGCCCTGGCGAGCGCGACCCGCTGCTGCTGGCCGCCCGAGAGCTGCGCCGGCCGGCGGTTGATCTCGGCCGTGAGACCAACCCGCTCGAGCTCCTCAGAGACGCGGCGGGTGATCTCCGCCTTCGGCACCTTCTTGCGGCGGAGGCCGAAGGCGACGTTGTCGCCGACGCTCAGGTGCGGGAACAGCGCGTAGGTCTGGAAGACGGTGTTGGTCGGCCGGCGGTGGGCGGGCAGCCCGGCGACGTCGGCGCCGTCGATCAGGACCTTCCCGCCGGAGGGCTCCTCGAAGCCGGCGACGATCCGAAGGGTCGTCGTCTTACCGCATCCGCTCGGACCGAGCATCGTGAAGAATTCGCCCGGGCGGATCGCGAGGTCGATCCCCCCCACCGCGAGCAACTCGTCGAAGCGCTTGCTCACGCCCTCGAGCTCGACGCTGGGGCGTCCGCCGTTCTCAGCGGTCCCCGCTCGTCTCTGAGCCGTGCTCTCCTCTGATGACATCGTCACGCGCTGGCGGACTCCGCATGGGACGTATCGGCGTCCGCGCCTCCACACTATGGCCGACACGGCGATTATTGCAAGGGGCGGATGTCCTAAAGCACGCCCACGCGATTGTCCGAACGGTACAAGGGAGTAGCCTGGCCTTGAACTGAATCCCCGTTGTGTGGGGGGAACGCTCCCGATACCGTTGTGCAAAGCGGCAAGTCGAGAGAGTAAAGGAGGAGAAGGCGATGGCGACGACCCGGACACGGCCCGCGGCGGCGGAACGCGAGGAGAGCCTCCAGGAGCTCGCGAAGCGGCACCTGTGGATGCACTTCACCCGGATGGGCGCGTTCGAGAAGGCGGACGTGCCGATCATCGCGCGCGGCGAGGGCGCCTACGTCTACGACGAGCACGGGAAGCGCTATCTCGATGGGCTCTCGGCACTGTTCTGCGTCAATGCCGGGCACGGCCGCGCGGAGTTGGGAGACGCGGCGGCCGCACAGGTGCGCGAGCTCGACTTCTACATCACGTGGAGCTACGCGCACCCGCGCGCGATCGAGCTCGCGACGCGGCTCGCCGGCCTCGCCCCCGGGGATCTGAACCGCGCCTTCTTCACCTCCGGCGGCTCGGAGGCCGTGGAGTCGGCGATCAAGCTGGCCCGCGTCTACCACCAGGAGACGGGGAACCCCCGCAAGACGAAGTTCGTCACCCGCGAGATCGCCTACCACGGGACGACGCTCGGCGCTCTGTCCGCGACGGGCATCCCGCAGCTGCGCACCCCCTTCGAGCCGCTCGTGCACGGCGGGGTCCACGTCCCGAACACGAACAGCTACCGCTGGCCCGAGGACCGCGATCCGCTGTGGGCGGCGGATGCGATCGAGGAGAAGATCCTGTTCGAGGGCCCCGAAACGGTGGCGGCCGTGATCCTCGAGCCGCTGCAGAACGCCGGCGGCAGCATCCCGCCGCAGGAGGGCTACTTCCAGCGCGTGCGCGAGATCTGCGATCGCCACGACGTCCTGCTGATCTCCGACGAGGTGATCTGCGCGTTCGGCCGCCTCGGCCACTACTTCGGCTGCGAGCGCTACGGGTACCAGCCCGACATCGTCACGATGGCGAAGGCGCTCACCTCCGCGTACGTGCCGATGGGCGGGATGCTCGTCTCCGATCAGGTCTACGAGCCCTTCAAGGAGGGCAAGAGCATGTTCATCCACGGCTTCACCTTCGCCGGGCACCCGGTGGCGGCGGCCGTCGCGCTCGCCAACCTCGACGTGTTCGAGCGCGAGGACCTGTGCGGGCACGTCCGCGAGCACGAGGGCGAGTTCCGCGCGGTGCTCGACGGGCTCACGGACATCCCTATCGTCGGCGACGTGCGAGGCGACGGCTACTTCCACTCGATCGAGCTGGTCAGAGACAGGGAGACGAAGGAGACGTTCACGGACGAGGAGTCGGAGGACCTGCTCCGCGGCTTCCTCTCCGGGGAGCTTTACAAGCGAGGGCTGATCTGCCGCGCGGACGACCGGGGCGACCCCGTGATCCAGCTCGCTCCGCCGCTGATCTGCGGGCCCGAGCACTTCGAGGAGATCGAGTCGGTGCTGCGGCCCGTGCTCACCGAGGCCTCGGACCGGGCGAATCTCGGCTAGGGGAACGACCGCCATGCTCACGGTCGAGAGCCTGCTGGGGGAGCTGGACCTCGAGCTCGCGGCCGGCAAATCCGCTCGCGGCAACGCGATCCGCTGGGTGCACATCTCCGAGATCGAGGATCCAACCCCGTGGCTGGCGGGCGGCGAGCTTCTGCTGACGACCGGAATCCAACTCTCCTCCGCGGCCAGCCAGCGCGAGTTCGTCGGCCTGCTCGCAGGCCACGGCCTCGCCGGGATGGGCCTCGGGACCGGGTTCGACCACAAGCGGATGCCCAAGGCGCTGGTGGCGGAGGCCAAGCGGCTCGACTTTCCCCTCTTCGAGGTTCCCTACGAGATGCCGTTCATCGCGCTGACCGAGAAGGCGTTCACCCGCCTCGTCAACGAGCAGTACGACGTCCTCGAGCGGGGCACGGCGCTTCACGAGCGCCTCGAGCGACTCGTGCTCGAGGGCCGCGGGTTGGCCGAGGTCCTCGGCTCGGTGGGAGCCGCGATCGGGGGCTCCGCGATCGTGCTCGATGGCGGCGGTCGCGTCATCGCACGGTCCCGCGAGGGCGCCGAGATCGGCCGCGGGGCGCTGACGAAGCTCGGAAAGGCGCTCGCCGGGCGGACGTCGGAGGGCTCCGCCGCCCCCTTCATCCCCGAGCAGGAGGAGCTCGCCGAGCGCGCCCTCGCGCTCCCGGTCCCCGCCCGCGGCGAGGGGCTTCCCCGCGCATGGCTCGTGGTGGTTCGCGCGTCGGGCCGGCTCGGCGATTTCGAGCGTCTGTGTGCGCGCCAGGCCGCGGTCGTCGTCGCGCTCGAGCTGATGCGCGAGCGGACCGTCCGCGAGACGGAACGGCGGCTCGCCGGCGACGTGCTGGCGGAGGTCCTCACCGGGAGGCTCGAGCCGGACGAGATCCGCGGCCGGCTGCGCCCGTTCGGGATCGGCGACCGAGCTGCGGTGCTGGTCTTCGCGCTCGACGATCCGGCGGCCGCCGAGGGCACGCTCGAGGCCGCGCTCGCCGACGCCGGATGCACCGGCCTGGTCGCCGCCGCCCGTACGGCGCGCCACCCGCTGCTGTGCGCGGTGATCGACGACGGGGCGGGGGACCAGATCGAGCTTGCGCGGCGGGCCAGGCGGGCGCTCGCGGCCGAGCACGGCACGGTTCGCGCGGCGGCGAGCCGCGGCACTGCGGTCGAGTCGATGCGCCGGGGCTTCCACG
>JBOGZH010000302.1:0-16716 GCA_050697095.1 Solirubrobacterales bacterium | reverse complement strand
GCGAGTGGCGAGGCGGCCGGGGCTCATGGCACGCCCACCTTCTTCGTCGACGGACAGCGGCTGATCGGGCACTGGCGTCAGCTTGCTCAGATCGTTCCTGCCGCGCTCAAGGACACATCGTGACTCCCGATCACGGCTCGGCTCCCGGGGAGCACCGCACGCGATTTCGACCGGTAGCTCTGAAAATCCCTGGCAGAAGATTGGAGCTGCGGATTGCGCGAGCCAGGGCCGATGGGCACGGCCACTAGAGAAGCACTAAGGGATCCGGCGAGCAAGGGTGAACAATCTGCTCTCCTCGCGGGCGGCAGTGACCGCGCAGCCGACTCATGTAGCAAGCCGGGCCCCGCGACGTTCTCACCACTCGCCTGCGCAGGGCTTGAGGCGATCGGAATCATCGAGCGGCTTGCTGTATTCGGAGCGTCCCAAGCGCTACGAGTATCACCTGGCCGAGGCTGGAGAGCAGTTGCGCCCGATCGTGCTCGCGCTGAAGGAATGGGGCGACCGACAGTGCGCGCCCGGGACGGAGCCGGTCATGTTCAGGCACAGCTGCGGAATGGAGTTCCACCCCGTGACCGTGTGCGCGGCATGCGGCCAGCCAGTCGGCCCCGGCGAGTTGACCGTCGTCGGTGGGACCCACCCCGTCCGCGGCGAACCCTGGTAGCCCGGGGACTGCCGCGGCCCGTCGCTGCCGCTTTCGCGCGGGGAAGCGACAGCGCCCCTGGATCGTCCCAGGAGAGGCGCGCGTTCGGCTATCCGTGGGTGGTCGCGACAGACATATCGGGCCCCGTATCGGTTCGACCCGCGACGCACGGCCTGGCCAAGGCCCATCCGGCGACGCGAGGCGCCTCTCCTGCGACGTCGCCTACTCCCGCAGCCCTGACCGGACCCCGTTCCTCGGTCCACCCCCAGTGAGCGTGCTTGGTGGGTTTCGAGTTGCACGGTAGCGTCAGCCGTCGACCAGGCGTCGCGCGCGCCGTTGCTGCGCATCGCCCCCCATCTTGCCGGTCCATGGCCACTGGGACGGTGAGGGACGCGCTGCCGGCTCGGGCTGTGGACGCCGCAGACTGGGCCCGCAGGCGGGCGCGGCGGCGCTGACGTGCACTTCGCCTTCCGCGTCCCCGGCCCCGAGATCGACGGCTGGTCGACCGCATCAGGGAGCGCGACGGCGAGCTCGAAGGCCCTGTCCAGCCCGGCCCCGGACGCGCGATCTACATCACCGACCCCGGATGGGAACGTCGTCGAGTTCTGGTCGCAGGACATGGCCGAGTACGCGGCGGCGCTCGCGCGGGGGGCGGGCCCGGGCATTCCGCCACACCTGTGCTGCCGGCAATGCCCTTAGCCTGCTGCACCCGCGAAGGTATAGATTCAGCACCACGGCAACACCCCGATCCAAAGGAGGGCATAGATGGGAAACGCGGAAGCCGCCAAGAACGCCTATGAGGCGTTCAGCAAGGGCGACCTGGAGACGTTGAAGGAGGGCTTCGCCGAGGATGCCGAGTGGCAGACCTCGGATGAGCTGCCGCTCGGCGGTGTGACGCGCGGCCGCGACGCGATCATGGAGAACTTCGCGCAGATCCCGAACTACTGGTCGAGCTTCAGCGTCGAGCCGTCCGAGTTCGTCGACGCCGGCGACAAGGTGATCGTCCGGGGCACGCAGCGCGCCACCGGCAAGGGAGGCAGCTTCGAGGCTCCGTTCCTGCACCTGATGGAGTACCGCGACGGCAAGGTCGTGCGCGGCGAGTTCCACGCCGACAGCGCCAAGGCGCTGAAGGCGCTCGGCAGCTAGCGACCGAGCGAAGTGGGGCGATCTGAGCGCCGCGGGCGATGGGCCCGCGGATGACCGGACCCCCCTCACGCGGCCGCCTCGAGCAGTCCTGGCATCTGCTCAGGATGAACAGCGGCACTTAAGAATCAGGCAGCCAGGCGTGCTCGCTCGACGATTCGTTCGTCGTAGCGAGAAACGAATCGGGCCCCCGCTACTCACCAAAGCCCCCGCTCAGGCGGGGGTTTTGCTTTGGTATCAAGTCGAGCGATCCCGAGCCGTGGTCCCAATATGGTCCCGTTTTCGAGACGCGACGACTCCGGTGACCGCGCGAAGGAGTATGCGCAAGAGCCTCGCAATCTCGACCTTCGGCTGGACGTCGTCTACATCGTCTTGCTCGTCAGCCTCGGGGTGATGTCGATCCGGAAGGGCCACTGCTGTGGCTGATCGGCGCCCTGATGCCGCCCTCGTTGGCGCTACTGGTCCGACAAGCTGGGCAGCTCGCCCCGCTTCCATCCCCGGCCTGCGCCCCTAAGAGGCGACGAGACAGCAGTGAGTCGTCCTGCTTCGCTCACCTCGCCCAGCGCTCGGGATGGTGCTGTAGGTGCCCCGGCGGCCTGGGCGTAGAGGCGGCGCGATCGACACCACGGTCGCGACGCGACGCGCGAGCCGCTACCAGGCGCGTTCACCTCGGGCGCTGCCGAGAGTGGTGGCTGGACTGGTTGCGCCCCCGTCGCTACACCGCATGGGAAAGCCGAATGGCGCGGACCTTGAACCAATCGCCCCGACTGAACGTCGCAACCATTGGGTGCACGGTCGCGCGTGCCGAGCACGGAGGCCGCAACGCCTCCGCTGCGCTACCGTCACCGACGGGAGCTATCAGCTTCAGGCCAGGAGGACACATGCTCGATCACGTGGGATTGGACGTCAGCGACTACGAGCGGAGCAAGGCCTTCTACGAGAAGGCGCTGGCCCCGCTCGGGCTGAAGCTTCTGATGGAGCCGGCGCCGGGCATCGGAGGCTTTGGGGGGGACGACCGGAAGCCGTTCTTCTGGATCGGAACGAGGGGGCGCGCGCCGCAGAGCGGCGTCCACGTCGCGTTCGTCGCCCGCGACCGTGAGACCGTCGAAGCGTTCCATACGGCTGCGCTCGAGGTGGGCGCCACCGACAACGGGGGGCCGGGTGTGCGCGAGATCTACCATCCGAGCTACTACGGCGCCTTCGTGCTCGACCCCGACGGGAACAACGTCGAGGCGGTCTGCCACGAGCCCACGTAGTCGCCCCCTGTGGGAAGGAGACAAACGATGAAGGTGAGCGTGTTCGGAACAGGGAACATGGGGCGCGCGATCGGCACGCGCCTGGTGTCGGGTGGCAACGACGTGCAGGTCCTTGCCACCGAGCCCGAGAAGGGCGCTGAGTTCGTCGAGGAGCTCCGGGGCAAGGCCGCGAGCGGCGCCGGCGTCGAGGGCGGAGCCTCCGGCGATCCCGTGGGCGGCGACGTCGTGGTTCTGGCCGTCTGGTATGAGGTCGCGAGATCGATCGTCGAGCAGCAGGGCGAGCAACTCGCGGGCAAGGTGATAGTCGACATCACCAACCCGGTCGACACGGCGACCTTCGACGGCCTGGTCACCCCTCCCGACAGCTCGGCCGCGGAGGAGATCGCCAAGAAGGCGCCGGGAGGCGCCAAGGTGGTGAAGGCGTTCAACACGACGTTCGCCGCCACCCTGGTCGACGGCGAGGTCGCGGGACAGCCACTCGACGTCTTCATCGCCGGCGACGACGATGACGCGAAGGCGAAGGTGGTCGAGCTGGTCCAGGCCTCCGGGCTGAACCCGATCGACGCCGGTCCATTGAAGCGGGCGCGCGAGCTCGAGCGCCTCGGCCTGCTCCACATGACGCTCCAGGACGAGCTGGGCACGGGATACGGGAGCGCCGTGAAGATCCTCAGCTGACGGCTGGCATCAGTTGAGCCTCTCCCTCCTCGTGCTGCGCCTTCCCGCCCGCCGGCAGGAGGCGATGGCGTGGCTTCGCGGCTCGGCCGATCAGGCGGCCCTCGCCCGAGCACGCGTGAAGCGCTCCGGCGGGCTCGGCCGTGGCGCCAGGGACCGCGGACCGTAGTCCCTTACCGGCTCCCCTTGAACGAGATCACCTGCTGGATCCCGCTCGGGCGGTTGGTGTAGCGCATCGTGTAGGGCAGGATGCCCGGCGTGAAGTCGATCCGCTCCGCGGTCGCGTCGGCGTGCCACGCCGACGGATCGGGCGTTCCGTGCTCGGCGGTCAGCGCGTCGCCGGCCGCCGCGATCGCCGCCCAGATCGCGGTCTGGGCCTTGCCCCTGTTGCCCTTGCCGCAGTATGAGTTCTCGAACGGCCGGGGGACGCGCTTGCCGAGCAAGGTGCGGATGTCGCGCTCGAGGTACTGGTACCAGCCGCTGCCCTGCCCATCCGGGGGCGCGCTCCAGCGCGAGAACAGCGATCTGAGCTCGTCGAGCTGCGGCGGCGTCAGCCGCGTCCCGATGCAGGCGTCGGCGATCCCAGGCCATGCGGCGTCCATGATCGCAGCGCCCGGGTCGTCGATCAGGCCGTCGAGGTCGCGGTCGAGCCGGCTGCCGCCGTTCGCCCGCCACGCGAGCAGCAGGTCGAGCATCGCGGCCGCCTGGTCGGAGGGCGGGCTCGACCCCTCGAGCAGCTTCTGAAGCAGCGGGACCGTGTCGATCGCCCGCACGTCCTGGGTCGCGGCGGCGTTCATCGCCGCGACCACTGAGGCGAGCGTCCACTTCCCGTTGCGCTTCAGGCGGTCGAGGTTGTAGTCGAGCAGGTCGACGCGCGCCGCGGAGCCGTTCCCACCCCAGTTGTCGTCCGCGGCGCCGAACCCGTGCGCGGAGATGTTGTTCCAGTTCGTCAGCGTGCCGTCCCGCGGGTCGATGCCGTGAATGTGCCTGTTCTTGGACAGAAAGCCGCGCCACTCGTACCTGCCGTTGCCCTTCGTCAGCAGGCCGGGGTCGACGCCCCCGGCCCGGATCGGCAGCTTGCCGCTCGTGAACTCGGCGATGTGCTCGTCGTCGATGTAGAAGGAGTTGAAGGTCTGCGGGGTCTTCGACGCGGCGTTGAAGAACGACTTCGGGTCGTCCACCTTCCCGGTCGAGAGGCGGCGGTAGAAGAGCTGGTCGAGGGTGTCCTTTCCGTAGCTCGATCGCTTGCTCGCGATCGCGACCCTGTTTCCGTCCACGGTCGCGTAGCCGACCACGGGCCCGTGCACGGTCCTCAGGAAGCTCACCGGGTCGCCGCTCAGCGTGCCGGCGTCGAACTGCTCCATCGGGCGGCAGTCGCCCTTGTAGCGGTACATCTGTGCGCTGCCGCCGCACAGCCGCTCGGCGTACTGGTCGATGATGTCGCCGCTCGACGAGGTCAGCGTGGTGGCGAAGTCGGTGCCGCGTCCGATCAGCATGTAGCCGGGGAACGGCGCCGAGGTCGCGCCGCGCCACTTGAGGCCCGGGGCGTTCATGTCGACCTCCCACGTGAGGCCGGGATAGAAGTAGCCGATCTGCGGGCCGCCGACCATCAGCGGATGCCCGGTGGCCGAGTGGTCCGCGCCGATCATCAACGTGTTGCTGGCCTGGGCCGGATCGCGAACGGCCGCCCCGGCGGAACCAGCGTCGCGGGCGGCCGGGGTGGGCTCGAAGCTCCCCGGGTCGATGAGCACGTTGCCGCGGCGCCGCTTCGGCAGGTGCCCGTACTTGAACTTCCCGTCGATCGAGGTCGGGCTGCCAGGATTCTTGAACTGGCGGAGGTCGTTGAACACGCTCAGGCCGCGCTGCGGCCCGAGGGTGCTCCTGAGGTGGGAGAAGAACTGGGTCCGGCGCGCCTCGTCGCCGCCGCCCTGGCCCACGAACTGGCCCTTGAGGGCGTTGACCGCGTAGACGTCGTTGCGGGTCCACGGGTCGTCCGGGAGATCGTTCGCCGCGATGTTGTCGTTGATCCCGGATATGAAGGTGTCGATGTCGCGCAGGACGGCGCGGCCCTCCTTGCCCTTCTTCTTCAGGGCCTGGGTCTGCGTCGCGACCTCGGCCTCGGTCTGCTCGCTCGGCTGGAAGTTCTGCAGGCTCGAGATCAGGCCCAGCGCGTTGAGGCCGGGGGCGTCGATCGCGGCGACGCGGGCGTTGTAGCGCGCCTGCTCGCCCAGCAGCCTTCGATCCTCGACCGCGATCCACCCCGCCGCCCAGATCCCGTCCTCGCGGGTCTCGGCGTCGACGTGCGGGACGTTGAACCTGTCGCGCGTGATCGTCACGCCGGGACGCGGAACGGGCTCGACCGTACCGGGCCCGTCTGGCCCGATCCCGAGCCCCTCGGACTTGAAGTACTTCGTCAGGTCGGCGTTCGTCACCTGATCGAACAGGGGCGTCAGCCCGTCGTACATCCTCGCCTGGGCGTCGGCCTCCGGAGGGACGGGAACGTCGCCGTACTGACCCGAGGGAATGATGTTGAGCGCCGTGTGCGCGGGGTCCTTCGCCGCGCTTGCGGTGGAAGCGCTCCCCAGCACGACCATCCCTGCGATCAGCCACACGAAGCGCCGCATCACGTACCTCCTGTACCGATTCCCTGCCATCTCTCCTCAGCGGGTCACGCGCAACGATATACCAGCGCCGTCGCAACCGACCGGAGACAGGTAGCGCCAGGTTCGGCGCGGAGGTGCATATCCTGTGCCGGCCAAGAAGTAGGGGAGACGGAGGTGAGCATGAGCTTGAGCGACGCGCAGGTGGACGAACTGCGGAACGGGTTCAGAGGAAAGGTGCTCCGCGCCGACGATCCGGGCTATGACGACGCCCGCACGATCTTCAACGCGATGATCGACAGGCGTCCCGCGCTGATCGCGCAGTGCGCGAGCGTCGAGGACGTTTGTGCCGCGGTCGAGCTTGCGCGCGGCGCCGGGCTTCCGACCGCCGTTCGGGGCGGCGGGCACTCGGTCGCCGGAAAGTCGCTGTGCGACGACGGGATCGTGATCGACCTCCGGCACATGAAAGCCGTTTCCGTCGATCCGAACGCGCGCACCGCGACGGTCGGAGGCGGCGCCACGATGAGCGACCTCGACCGGGCGACCGAGCCGCACGGGCTCGCGACGACCGGCGGGCGAGTGTCGACCACCGGAGTCGGCGGCTTCACGCTCGGCGGAGGCGCGGGATGGCTCGATCGCAAGCTGGGGCTGGCCTGCGACCGGATGCTCTCGGTGGAGCTGGTGACCGCCAACTGCCGCGTCGTGAAGGCGAGCGAGGACGAGAACCCGGAGCTGTTCTGGGCCCTGCACGGGGGCGGGGGCAACTTCGGGATCGCGACCTCCCTCGAGTTCCGCCTCGACGAGGTGCCGGGGGTGACCGCGGCGCTGCTGCTGTGGAAGCCCGAGGCGGGCCCCGAGGTGCTGCGCCGCTACCGCGACTTCATCGACTCGGCGCCGGATGAGGTGGGCGGGGGGATGCTCTATATGACCGGCCCGGAGGAGGACTTCGTCCCCGAGGAGCTCGTCGACAAGCTGGTGTGTGCGGTGCTCGTGACCTACGTCGGGGATGAATCCGAGGCGCGGGAGGTGATGAGCCCTCTGCTGGAGTTGAAGCCGGACGGGGAGATGATCGCCTCGATGCCCTACGCGGAGCTTCAGTGCATGCTCGACGACCCGCCGGGCTACCGCAACTACTGGTCGGCCGAGTACCTGGACGACTTCCCCGACGAGGCGGTCGACCTGTTCTGCGCTCGCGCGAGGGACATGATCGTCCCCTCGCCCTCGCAGCACGTGCTCTTTCCTCAGGGCGGGGCGGTGGGCCGCGGCAACGAGGACATCCCGATCTCGTGGAGCGGGGCGAGCTGGGTCGTCCACCCGTTCGGCCTCTGGGAGGACCCGGACGATGACGAGCGCGGCAGGCAGTGGGCGAAGGACATCAGGGCGGACGTGAAGCCCTGGGCGACAGGCGCCACCTACCTCAACTTCATCGGGGACGAGGGCGAGGACCGACTCGTGGCGGGATTCGGGCGTGAGAACTACGAGCGCCTGGCGCGCGTGAAGGCCGAGTACGACCCGGACAACCTCTTCCGGCTCAACCCCAACGTCGAGCCGGCGCACGCCTAGCCGAGCTCCGTCGCGGACCGCCGCGCGCCAGCGCGCTGGTAGCGTCGCGCGGTCGCATCGTGGAGACGCTGCTTCCGAGAATCGTCCCGATCGCCCTCGGCGCGGCGATCAGCCCCGTGGTCCTGATCCACCCTCGTCCTCTACCTGTCGCTCGACGCCGAGATCGTGCGCTCGGAGGTTTCGGCGCTCGACGACGCGATCGCGCTCGCGATCGCCGACGTCATCATCCTCGTCCCGGTGTGGCTTCCCCTGGTGCTCACGGTCTTCGCGCCCGCGGTCGCCCACCGCGTGTTCGGGCCGCTGAACAACTTCCTAACCCGGCACAAGTGGGCGATCGAGATCATCGTCCCCGGCGGGTTCGCGGTCTACCTCCTCACCCTGGGGACGCTCCTGCTGCTGTAGTGTGGCGATGGCTGTGAGAGGGCGGAGGCTGGGGCTCATGCTGCTGGTCGCGGTCGCGGTGTCGATGCTGGCGGCGGCTCCGGGATCGGCGGCGGACCGGGACCCCCGAATCGTTGGCGGCAACACGACGACGATCGCCCAGCACCCGTGGCAGGTGGCGCTGGTGCTCGACCAGACCCAGTTCGGCGGCGGGGGGACGGTGGACGACTTTGAGCGCCAATTCTGTGGCGGCTCGCTGATCACCTCGCGCATCGTCCTCACCGCGGCGCACTGCGTCTTCGATACCGATCCTGAGGTCGCGGGTCAGAAGCTCGATCCCGACGACGTCGACGTGATTCTCAACCGCACGACGCTGACCGGCGCGGGCGGCGAAGAGCTCAACGTCCAGCGCGTCGACTTTCACCCCGCGTACGACCCCGATACGTCCGAGAACGACGTCGGATTCCTCAGGCTGAGCACACCTTCCGCCCAGACGCAGATCCTCCTCGCGGGCTCCAATGACCGCGACCTGTGGAAGCCCGGGGCGGAAACGGTGATCAGCGGGTGGGGTGCAACCCTTGATGGCGACACGGTCGGCAGCGACGCGCTCAAGGAGGCGATCGTCCCGATGATCGGGTCCTCGATCTGCGGCGACCCGGCCGTGTACGGGGGCGCCTATGTCACCGCGGTGATGGTCTGCGCGGGATTCCTCCAGGGTGGCACGGACTCGTGCCAGGGGGACAGCGGCGGTCCGTTGACGACGCCCGCCGGCGGTCCGCGCCGCCTCGTCGGCGTGACAAGCTTCGGGTTCGGATGCGCGCAGCCCTTCGCACCGGGCATCTACTCGCGGGTCGGTTGCCCGCCGCTACGCGACCAGGTCGCGGCGCAGGTCCGGCAGATCGAGGATGCCGCGCCGGCCATCCCGCACGAAGCTGTCACCGGCTCGGGGAACGCCTCCTGCGACGACACGTCGCCCGACACCGCGATCACCAAGGGCCCGAAGAAGAACCTGAAGACCAAGAAGAAGAAGGCGAAGGCGAAGTTCCAGTTCAGCTCCAACGAGGCGGAGGTCACCTTCGAGTGCAGCGTCGACGCGGAGGGCTTCGAGCCCTGCACCTCGCCGCTCAAGGTGAAGGCGAAGAAGGGCAAGCATTTCTTCGACGTGTTCGCGACGGACCAGTACGGCAACAGGGACACCTCGGTCGCCTCGCGCACCTGGAAGGTGAAGCGAAAGAAGAAAAAGAAGAAGTAGTCGGGCCGGGCGGCCCGGTCAGCCTTCGCGCTCGACGCTGCGCAGCGCGTCGTCCGAGGTCGCGCCCGGCGAGCTCAGTTCGACCCCGGCGGGAAGCTCGACGTGAAGGTCGACCGAGTCGTCGACCTGCACGTCCACGTCGCGCGGCTCGCAGCCGAGCACGTGGCCCCCGCGAGCCCGATCGGCGGTCACGAGGTGGAGGTGGTACCCGGGGACGTTGATCCCCTTCGCGTAGTCCGGGAACCGGAACCCGACCATCGTGCCCTCGACGTCGGCGAGCTCGAAGACGTGCTGGTTCGCCGCCACCTCGGTCATCGGCGGATAGGGCTTGTGCTGGCGGGCCACGGAGCGCGCCCGCACGCGAGTGAAGCTGCCGTCCACACGCAGCGCGTGAGCGGTCGCGGGATCTCCCAGCCGCGCGTCGAGCGCGTTCATGAACCCGTCCTCGTCCAGCGCCTCGGGCAGCTCGAAGCTGTGCGTCGGATCGAAGAACGTGACGATCGCGAACGGCGTCCTTCGCGACGGTTCGACCGGGTGGACGCTGCCGTCCACGGTGGCGCGGAAGAACTCGCCGTCGACGGCGATCATCTCCCCGTCCACCGCGTCGAAGGTGCCGAGGCCGAGGTCGCCGTGCTCACCGAGCTCCGCGAAGCTGACCTCGCCGTCGTAGTTCGACTCCAGCAGCGCCTCGAAGGTCGACGCCTGGAACAGCACGTGCGGCTCGCGCTCCGCGTGCAGGTCCTGCTTGCGCAGGGTCTCCACATGAAGGGCCTTGATCAGTCGCTCGTCGATCGCCAACGTGGCTCCGCGCTCACTACTGTTGCACCGGCCGGCGGCTGATGACTACGGAGTCCAAAGGACGTCGTACGGCTCGGCGTGGTGGTCGCGATCGGGAACACGAGCTCGCGGTGCGCGGAGAGGTAGTCGGGGACGATCGGCTCGTAGAGCTCGCGCCGGATCCTTGTGGCCGCCGCGCGCGGCTGTAGGGTGCCCGAGCGATGGCCGGGGTGCTCTATCGGCTCGGGACGGCGTGCGCCCGCCACCACCGCGTGGTGATCGCGATCTGGCTCGTCGTCGCGGTCGCGATCGTGCTCGTCGCGAACAGCGTCGGACGCGAGACCAGCAACAACCTCTCCCTGCCCGGCACGAACTCCACCGCCGCCACCGATCTGCTCGACGCGAAGCTGCCGAAGCAGGCCAACGGGACGAATCCGGTCGTGCTGAAGACCGAGCAGGGGACGCTCACCAGCGAGTCCAACCGCAAGGCCGTGAACGCGACGGTGAAGTCGCTGGAGCGCGACCGCTACGTGCGCAGCGCCGTGAGTCCCTTGTCCCGCGAGGGTGAGGACGCGCTCAGCAAGGACAAGCGGATCGGCTACATCTCGGTGCTGCTGACGATCGGCCCCGACGAGATCGACGGCGACGAGGCGAACGAGATCATCGACGCGGCGGACCCCGCGCGGGAGGCCGGCCTGACCGTGGCCGTCGGCGGCTACCTCGGGGAGGAGGTATCGAAGCCGGACACCGGGACCAGCGAGGTGGTCGGAATAGTCGCCGCGATCGTGATCTTGCTGGTCGCCTTCGGGACCGCCGCCGCGATGCCCCTGCCGATCATCACCGCGCTGCTCGGGGTGATCACGGGACTGAGCGTGGTCGGGTTACTGGGCCATGTGATCGACATCCCCACGGTGGCGCCGACGCTCGGGATCATGATCGGGCTCGGGGTGGGGATCGACTACGCGCTGTTCATCGTCACCCGGCACCGCGGGTTCCTCGCACAGGGAGTCACGGTCACCGAGGCGGTGGGGCGGGCGCTCGCCACCTCCGGGAGCGCGGTCGTCTTCGCCGGCAGCACGGTCGTGATCGCGCTCTGCTCCCTCGCCCTCGCGAACATCCCCCTGGTCAGCGCGATGGGGTTCGCCGCCGCGGTCGTGGTCGTGGTCGCGATCGCCGGCGCGATCACGCTGCTGCCCGCGATCCTCGCGATCTTCGGAACCCGGATCGAGTCGCTCAAGGTTCCGCTCCTCAGCACCCCCGCGCACGACTCCCGCCCCCACGGCTGGGCGCGATGGGCACACGGGGTCGCCCGCCACTCCTGGCTCGCGATGCTCGTCTCGATCGCCGTCTTGGTGGTGCTCGCACTCCCCACCATCGACCTCGAGCTCGGCGCGCAGGACGACGGAGAGCTCCCGAAGTCGACTACCGCGCGTCAGGCCTACGACCTGCTGAGCGAGGGATTCGGGGCCGGGTACACCGGACCGCTGTTGATCGCGGTCGACTTCCACGGGAGCCCGGCGCATCCCGATCGCAAGAAGCTGAATCAGGTGCAGGCACAGGAGCAGCAGGCGCAGGAGGCGGCCGCCGCCGGGCAGCCGCCGAGCGAGTCCCAGCAGCGCGAGCTCTCCCAGCAGGAGAAGTTCTACAGCTCGAAAGCGAGCGACCCGCGCCTGGTCAAGCTCGAGAACAAGGTCTCGAAGGCCGACGACGTGAAGCTGGTCTCGGGGGCGAAGGTGAACAAGCCGGGGACCGCGGCCGTGTTCACGGCCACCGCGAGAACGGCGCCGGCGGCCGAGCCGACCGAGGACCTGGTCCGGGACCTGCGCTCGACGGTGATTCCCGAAGCGGTCCAGGGCACGAGCCTGACCGCGTTCGTGGGCGGCGAGACCGCGGGCTACATCGACCTCGCGTCAAGGATCTCCGACAAGCTGCTCTCGGTGATCGCGATCGTCGTCGCGCTCGCGTTCGTCCTGCTTCTGGTCGCGTTCCGCTCCATCCTCGTCCCGCTCACCTCGGCGTTGATGAACCTGCTCTCGGTCGCAGCCTCATACGGCGTCCTGACGGCGGTATTCCAGAAGGGCTGGGGCGCGGAGCTGATCGGCCTCGACGGCCCGGTCCCGATCGCGAGCTACGTGCCGCTGATCATGTTCGCGATCCTGTTCGGGCTCTCGATGGACTACCAGGTGTTCCTGCTCACCCGGGTCCACGAGTACTACGAGCGAAGCAGGGACAACCTGAACGCGGTCGTCGACGGGCTCGCGGTGAGCGCGCGGGTGATCACCTCCGCGGCGCTGATCATGGTCTGCGTGTTCGGGAGCTTCATCCTCGACGCCGACGTGGTCGTGAAGCAGTTCGGCGTCGGGCTCGCGGTGGCGATCGCGATCGACGCGACGATCGTGCGCTGCGTGCTCGTTCCGGCTGTGATGGTCCGTCTCGGGCACGCGAACTGGTGGCTGCCCGGATGGCTCGGGCGCGTCCTGCCGCGGGTCGGGATCGAACGCGAGGACTACGTCAAGGAACGCGCTTGAGGATCGAGGACTACGCGCTCATAGGCGACCTGCACACCGCGGCGCTTGTGAGCGGGGAGGGCTCGATCGACTGGCTCTGCCTGCCGCGCTTCGACTCGGGGGCCTGCTTCAGCGCCCTGCTGGGCGACGAGCGTCATGGCCGCTGGCAGCTCGCCCCGGCGGGCGAGGTGCGAAAGGCGACGCGGCGATACCGCGAGGGGACGCTGGTGCTCGAGACCGACTTCGAGACCGACGAGGGAGCCGCCCGGGTGATCGACTGCATGCTGGTGCGGACCAGCACCCCGGTGGTGGTCAGGGTGGTCGAGGGCCTGCACGGGACGGTGAAGATGCGCACCCGCCTCGTCGTCCGGTTCGACTACGGGGCAACCGTGCCGTGGGTCGAGCGGGCGGTGGAGGGGCTGACCGTGATGGCGGGCCCGAACGCCCTCTATCTGCGAACCCCGGTGGAGACGCGGGGCGAGGACTTCACGACCGTCGCGGAGTTCTCGGTCCGGGAGGGGGAGCGGGTTCCCTTCACGCTCGCCTGGCACCCCTCGCACGAGCCGGGCCCCCTCGCGATCGACCCGCTGTGGGCGCTGGCGGCGACGGAGGCGTGGTGGAGCGACTGGTCGGGGCGCTCGCGCTATCGAGGGCGGTGGCCCGAGCAGGTGCTCAGGTCGCTGATCGTGCTCAAGGCGCTCACCTATCACCCGACCGGAGCGATCGTGGCGGCCCCCACCACCTCGCTCCCGGAGCGGATCGGGGGGGAGCGCAACTGGGACTACCGGTACTGCTGGCTGCGCGACGCCTCGCTCACCCTCGAGGCCCTGATGCTGGGGGGGTACGCCGACGAGGCGCGGGCGTTCGCCGGCTGGCTGTTGCGGGCCACCGCCGGGCATCCCTCGCAGGCGAGCATCATGTACGGGATCGCGGGCGAGCGGATGCTCCCCGAGCAGCAGCTTCCGTGGTTGCCCGGTTACGAGAAGTCGAGCCCGGTGCGGATCGGCAACGCGGCGTCGGAGCAGTTCCAGCTCGACATCTACGGGGAGGTGATGGACGCGGGGCACATCGGGCGCGAGATCAGCGGACGGCTCGACCCCGCTCGCTGGGGGCGGGAGCGAACGACGCTCGACTTCCTCGAGTCGGCGTGGCGGGAGCCGGACGACGGCATCTGGGAGGTGCGTGGTCCGCGCCGGCACTTCACCCACTCCAAGGTGATGGCCTGGGTGGCGTTCGACCGCGCGGTGCAGGCCGTCGAGCGGTTCGGTGCCGAGGGCCCGGTTGACAAGTGGCGGAAGATCCGCGCCGAGATCCACGACGAGGTGTGCGACAAGGCCTACGACGCCGGGCGGAGCACGTTCACGCAGTACTACGGCTCCAAGGAGCTCGACGCGGCCGTGCTGCAGATCCCCCTGGTCGGCTTCCTGTCCCCGTCCGACGAGCGAGTGATCGGAACCGTGGAGGCGGTGCAGCGCGAGCTCGTCCACGGCGGGTTCGTGTATCGCTACTCGGCCGATGCCCGCGGCTCCGTCGATGGCCTGAAGGGAGGGGAGGGGGCGTTCCTGCCGTGCTCCTTCTGGCTCGTCAACAATCTCGCGATGCTGGGGAGGACCGAGGAGGCCGAGGAGCTGTTCGAGCGCCTGCTGGCGAGCGCGAACGACCTCGGCCTGCTCTCCGAGGAGTACGACCCGGAGGGTGAGCGGCTCGTCGGGAACTTCCCCCAGGCCTTCACCCACCTGGCGCTGGTGCGCACGGCCGCGAACCTGTCCGGTGAGGAGCTTCCGCGGGCCGACCCGGCGCAGCGCCGCGCCGTTTCGCCGCCCGGCGGGGAGCGCCGCACCTGAGCCGCCGGCGTCAGAGTGAATGCGCCGGTGGCGTGGAGTTCCGGGGACAGGGGCGCTTACACTAATCGGCTCGGGATGCATGCCGGCGGGCGCAGAGCAGCGGGCGGGCGGTGGGCGATCGTCGTCGCCGGGCTGCTGTCTTGCGCGCTCGTCGGGGCGCTTTGGGCCGCGCCGGCGTCGGCGGCTCCCCCCGACGGCGAGCAGGCCCAGGTCGCGAAGCCGCAGGGCAAGGGCGGCAAGGGGAAGAAGGGGAAGGGCAAGCGCGGCTCCGAGCGACGGGCGGCCGGGCAGCTGAAGCGCGCCGGATGCCCCGCCTACCGTGCGATCGAAGAGCGCAAGTACTCGAGCAAGGTGCGGCGGGCGGCTCAACGTTCGACGTTCGAGATCTTTCACTTCAAGACCCGGCTGAAGCCGCCGATCAACTGGGAGAAGGACACCCACGGCAGCCGCTCGTTCCGCCAGAACCTGCACGGCTTCCTGTGGATGGACGTGCTCATGCACTCCTACAAGCGCACGGGGAACGAGACGGTGCTTCGCCAAGCCCGGGACCTCGCGCTCGACTGGGTGAAGTCCAACCCGCGGCAGTTCAAGCCCGGGCGGAGGGGATTCGCATGGCATCCGAAGGCGGTGGCGGACCGCGCCGGCTATCTCGGCTACGTGACGAGGACGGCCGCGTGCAAGGGGCTGCTGAATCGCAAGCAGGGCCGGCTCCTGCTGCGGTCGCTGAACGCGCACGGGCGCTACCTGGCGAACACCCAGCAGCACCAGGAGAGCAACTTCGGGCTGTTCCAGGACATCGGCCTGCTGCTGCTCTCCGAGTACGTGTCGTTCGAGGCGGAGGCGCCGCGGTGGCGCGCGCTCGCGATGCGGCGCTTCCCGGAGACGCTGCTGGGAAGGCTGACCTCTGAGCCCGTGTGGCTGGAGCACTCGACCCAGTACCAGTTCCTCGCGATTCGCCTGCTGCGCGACTTCCTCAGGTTCAAGCCCGACGAGAAGACCGACCCGTTCCTCAAGGGGCTGTTGGCGCAGCTCAAGGACCGGGGCGGCTGGTTCGTGGCGCCGGACGGCACCTACGCGTTGCTCGGGGACACGCAGCTGGGCAAGGTCCCAGAGTGGGGCTACTACCGCGACCGCACCTACAATGGCCTGAAGACGTTCGGCGAGTCCGGCTTCGCCTTCGCGCGCCAGGGCGGCTCGTACCTGGCGACGACCGCCGGCTTCCACAACCTCACCCACAAGCACGCCGACGAGCTCGACTTCGAGCTGTTCGATCGCGGCCTCCAGATCATCAACGGCCCCGGGAACTACGGCTACGACCGCGAGGAGGCGTATCGCGACTACCAGCTGTCGAGTCCCTCACACAGCGTCCTGATCGCCGACGGACAGAGCTTCGCGGTCGAGCCTCAGAACGTCTACGGCAGCGGGATCACGGCCACGGGGCAGGGCTCGGGGTGGTTCGCGATCCATGGAACGAATCCCCTGTTGAGCCACCAGGGCGTGGGCCACTCCCGGCTGTTCCTGTACCGCCCTGGCCACACCCTGATCGTCGTCGACCGGGTTCGCGCGCCCGCACCGCACACCTACCACCGCTTCTTCCAGCTCGGCTCGAAGATCCAGATTCAGGGCCGCGGGCCGGGAGAGCTGGGGCTCACCGGGCCGGGCTTCACCGGCGCCCTGTACGACGATGCGGCACAGAAGGGCGATGCGGGCCGGGCGCTCGTCAGGGGCCGGAAGGTCCCCCTCCAGGGCTTTGTGTTCCCCGGCTTCCGCCAGGCGGTTCCGCGCTGGAGCGTGGAGTACGTGACGACGGCCGCTAACGCCGACTTCATCACCACTTTCACCCTCGACGGTGCGACCCAGCGCGCCAGGTTGACGGACTCGACCCCCGAGCACTTCGGGATCCACCTCGACGATTCCGACGGCCCGGACTCGGCGATCTCGGTGACCAAGAGCGGGGACCAGCTCTCGGTCGGCGCGGTCGCGGCGCCCTAGATGAGTTGTTCCATGGCCGCGTGCGCCCGGGGGCGCGCGTGGCCGAGCAGGTCGAGGACGCAGGGCGCGAAGTGTGCTCCCTGCACACG
>JBOGZH010000301.1:0-7947 GCA_050697095.1 Solirubrobacterales bacterium | reverse complement strand
CGCTCAACGTGCTCACGCTGCGCGGCGCCCGGATCAGCGACGTCACGGCGTTCATCACCCGGTCCATCGAACGGCCCGATCGCGAGGCCTACGCGCGGTTCCCGGACGAGCCGACCGACCCCCGGCGGCTCGCGGGCTACTTCGAGAGCTTCGGTCTCCCGGCGCGCCTCGACTGAGCCCGGCCGTGAGCCGCGACCGGTGACCGTCGTCCGTTGTGGCTATACTTAAGTATATGCTTAACCAAGCTGTTTCCCTCGATCGCGTCTTCCAGGCACTCTCGGACCCGAGCCGACGGGTGATGGTCGAGCGGCTGACTCGCGGACCGGCCTCGGTGTCGGAGCTCGCCGCGCCGCTCACGATGTCGCTTCCGGCGGTGGTCCAGCACCTCCACGTGCTCGAGGAGAGCGGCCTCGTGCGCTCCGAGAAGGTCGGTCGGGTGCGCACGTGCCAGATCGAGGCGACCGCGCTGCGCTCGGCCGAGGACTGGATCACCGAACGGCGGACGATGTGGGAGCGCCGCCTCGACCGCCTAGGCGAGTACCTCGCCGAGAACCCGGACCAACCACCCGAGAGGAGCCGACGATGACCGAACGATCCGTGAGACATGCAACCTTCACCGTCGAGCGCACATACGACGCCTCCCCGGCGCGGGTGTTCGCTGCGTGGGCGGAGCCAGCCGCGAAGGCACGCTGGTTCGGCGATCCCGCCCAGGGTGTCGAGGATTTCGAGCTCGACTTCCGAATCGGGGGGCGCGAGTTCAACCGCGGCACGGTCGAGGGCCAGGCCTACACCTACGAGGCCCGCTACCAGGACATCGTGCCCGACGAGCGCATCGTCTACGCGTACGACATGCACGCCGACGAAAGCCGGATCTCGGTCTCGCTCGGTACCGTTGAGCTCGAGGCCGATGGCGCCGGCACGCGGCTGACGTACACCGAGCAGGGGCGTACCTCGACGGCCTCGACACGCCCGAGCAGCGCCAGCAGGGCACCGGCGGGCTGTTCGACGCGCTCGCCGAGGAGCTGGCGCGCGAGACCTAGCTTCAACGACCGATTATTTCTGGGGGCTCACCCAGTCACTACTGGAAACCGAAAGCGATGGAGGAACACCGGATGACCGAGAACGTCGCAGCGATAAACGGGGGCAGCGGAACGGCCGCGTCGGAGAGCGACCGCAGGCGCTGGTTGGCGCTATACGTGCTGTGCGTCGGCATGCTGATGATCGTGCTCGACATCACGATCGTGAACGTCGCGCTCCCCTCGATCCAGGACGACCTCGGCTTCTCGCAGAGCAACCTCGCCTGGGTCGTGAACGCTTACCTGATCCCGTTCGGCGGCCTGCTCCTTCTCGCAGGCCGCGTCGGCGACCTGGTCGGGCAGCGGCGCGTGTTCCTGACCGGCCTCGCCGTGTTCACTGGCGCGTCCGTCCTATGCGCGCTGGCCCAGAGCCAGGGCATGCTGATCGGGGCGCGCTTCGTTCAGGGCATCGGCGGCGCGCTGACCTCCGCCGTGATCCTGGGCATGATCGTGATGATGTTCCCCGAGCCCCGGGAGCAGGCGAAGGCGATCGGGATGTACACGTTCGTCGCCGTCTCCGGCAGCTCGATCGGGCTGCTCGCGGGCGGCGCGCTCACCGAGGCAATCAACTGGCACTGGATCTTCTTCGTCAACCTGCCGTTCGGCGTCGCGACCGCGCTATTCGCGCTCCGGCTGATCGAAAACAGCGAGGGGATCGGCCTCGGCGAGGGCGCCGACATCCTCGGCGCCATTCTCATCACCACCGGGCTGATGCTCGGCGTGTACACGATCCTCGAGGTCGAGCAGCAGGGCTGGGGCTCCACCCAGACGCTCGCGCTCGGCGGCGCCTCCCTCGCGCTCCTGGCGGCATTCGTCGCCCGCCAGGCCCGGATCGCGAACCCGCTGATGCCGTTGCGGCTCTTCCGGTCGCGCAACGTCGGGGGAGCGAACCTCGTCCAGGCACTGCTCGTCGTCGGGATGTTCGGGCTGTTCTTCCTCGGAGCGCTCTACCTGCAGCGGATCCTCGGCTACGACCCGCTCCAGGTCGGCCTGGCGTTCCTGCCCGCGACGATCGTTATGGGGGCGATGTCGTTCCGGTTCACGGCGCGTCTCAACCTGCGCTTTGGGGCTAAGGCGACGCTGCTTCCGGGCATGGCGTGCATCGGTGCGGGAATGATCCTGTTCGCCCTGACTCCGGTGAATGCGACGTACGCGATCGACCTGCTCCCGGCAATGATCGTGTTCGGCCTCGGCGCCGGGCTCGCGTTCCCATCGCTTATGACGCTCGCGATGTCGGGCGCGACGCGGAGCGACTCGGGGCTGGCATCGGGACTGGTCAACACGAGCGTCCAGGTGGGCGGCGCGATCGGCCTGGCGGTGCTAGCGACGCTTTCGACCGAGCGCACCAATGGCCTGCTCGCCGACGGCGAATCCACCGCCTCGGCGCTCAACTCGGGCTACCACCTCGCGTACCTGATCGGGGCGGTGCTCGTCGTCACGGCGATCGGCGTCGCGGCGGCGGTGTTGCAGCCCGAGCACAAGGCCGCGGAGGAGCCCGCCGACGAGCGCGAGCAAGAGCCGCCCTCTGGGGAGCCCGCATACTCCGAGGCATAGTCCCACCCCGAAAGAAAGGGAACGATCATGTTCGCGAATACCAAAGCCTACAGCGGCTTTGCCGTGGACGACCTCGACAAGGCGCGGGAGTTCTACGGCGAGACGCTGGGACTGAAGATCACCGTGCTCGACGAGGAGAACGGGCTGTTGTCCCTGGACCTCGCGGGTGACCGGAGCACGCTCGTGTACCTGCAGCCGGACGCAACGCAGGCGAGCTACACGATCCTGAACTTCCCGGTCGACGACATCGACGAGGCCGTGGAGGGGCTGACCGCGCGGGGCGTGAGCTTCGAGCGCTACGGCGGGTTCGAGCAGGACGAGAAGGGAATCGCCCGCGGGCCGGGGCCGCAGATCGCGTGGTTCAAGGACCCGGCGGGCAACGTGCTGTCGGTGCTCCAGGAACAGTAGGGTCGGCGCCGTGGCCGCGACGAGAGCCAGCGGGGTGCCGGTGCTCGAGATCGACACCCGGCACGGCCGCGCGAAGGCGCACCTGCACGTCACCGACGAGCCGGTCGGCGCGCTGGTCCTCGGTCATGGAGCCGGTGGAGGAGTGACCGCCCCAGACCTCGTCGCGGTCACCGACGTCGCCCGCTCGGAGGGATTCAGCGTCGCGCTGGTCGAGCAGCCCTACCGCGTGGCGGGGCGACGCTCTCCCCCACGGGTGGACCGACTCGATGTGGCCTGGGCAGCGGTCGTCGAGCACCTGCGCGACGGCGAGCTGCGCGGCCTCCCGCTCGTCGTCGGCGGCCGGTCGGCCGGCGCCCGGGTGGCCTGCCGCACCGCGGCGGACAGCGGCGCGGTAGCCGTGCTCTGTCTGGCGTTTCCGCTCCACCCCCCAGGCCGCTCCCAGACGGCGAAGGCGAAGACGCGTCAACCCGAGCTCAACGCCGTGCAGGTGCCGGTGCTCGTGGTGCAGGGCGACCGAGACCCGTTCGGCCGTCCGCGCGCAGGCTCGAGCCGCAGTGTGGTAACGGTGCCCGGCAACCACGGCCTCAAGGCCGACCTCGATGCGGTCGCCGCGGCGGTGCGCGACTGGCTGCCGGGCGTCGTGGGCCTCACGGCTGCGCGGCAAGCCTGAACCCTAGTCGCGGTCCTCATGCCCATCTCATCAAGCCGGGGTAGAAGTACCGTCGAACGGATTCGGCTACCAGGAGGTACGGCATGACCAAGCGAACCAAGATCGTGGCGATCGGCGCTGCTGCGCTGGCGCTCGCCGTGGGCGGCGCCGGCGTGGCGATCGCCGCAGGCGGCGACGATTCGGAGGCCCCGATCCAGGGCGCCGACCTCGACAAGGCAAGCGCCGCGGCTCTCCAGCACACCGGCGGCGGCGAGGTCACCGAGACCGAGGTCGGTGACGAGGAGAGCTACTACGAGGTCGAGGTGAACCTCGACGACGGCAGCCAGGTCGACGTGCAGCTCGACCGCGGCTTCAACGTCGTGGGCGACGAGTCCGACGGCGCGGGCGAGGACGAGGCGAACGAGGAGTGAACGACTCGCGACGTGCGTGAGGAACGGAGAAGTCCCGCCCGGTGCGGGGCTTTTTCGTGCTGGATCAGGTACCGACCGTGTCCACGGTGAGATCCTCGACGGATTCGAGAGTCCGATCCGCGGCGGCGAGCGCCTCCCTGCCGGGAGGAAAGCGCCGGTTCGCGACCGCGATCACCCGCATCCCGGCGGCGGCCGCGGAGAGGATGCCGTTGTGCGAGTCCTCGACCGCCGCGCAGCGCCGCGGCGGGACCGAGAGCCTGCGCGCCGCCTCGAGGTAGACGTCCGGCGCCGGCTTGCCGCGCGCGACCTCCTCCGAGGAGAGGCTGACCCTGAAGCAGGCCGTGAGGTCGGCGATCTCAAGCACCAGGTCGATCAGCTCCCGGTTGGACGACGACGCCAATCCGAGCGGCCAGCGCGCCGCGAGCCGCTCCACGGCCTCGCGCGCTCCCGGCACGAGCGGCAATCGCTCCCGGTAGAGACGGGCGACGCGCTGGGCGACCCCCTCCGAGATGCGCTCCGGAGGCTCGTCGACGCCCAGCTCCTCGCTGACGTAGCGAGACCACTCGATCGAGCTCATCCCCATCATCGCCCGCTGAGCGCCGTCGTGCCACCGGCCGCCGCGATCGATCACGAACTCGCGCCGCACCTCGTCCCAGACCTGCTCGGAGTCGATCAGCAGGCCGTCGAGGTCGAAGATGACCGCCTGGATCATCCCGTGACGAGCGAACCCTATGGTGCCGCCGGGCGGGCGAGGCTGACCCGGCCGACGGTCACGATCCGCTCTGGATCGGCCTCCGAGGCGATCTCGACGTCGACCACCGCGCGCGTCCGCCCCGCCCGGATGCAGCGGGCCACGACCCGGTGTGGCTCCCGCCGCGCGAGGCGCAGCGCCTCGAACTGGAGGCTCGAGACGAGCCAGTCCGCGGGCGACGCGGCAGCGGCCGCGTACCAGGCGGCCGTGTCGACGCAGGTCGCCAGCACCCCGCCGTGGAGGTACTCGCGCTCGTTCTCCTCGACCATCGCGAGCTCGCCCGGGTCGAGCCGCAACGTCGCGACGCCCTCCTCGGCGCTCTCGAGCGTGAGCCCCAGCGCACCGTCCAGCTTCGAGGCGACGGAAGGCAGTTCCATACGCCGACCCTTTCCGGCGTCAGGGACCGAAGGGCGTGATCGTGTACGGGCCGCAGGGCTCCCCGTTCACGTCCACCACAGTCTGGCCGGTCTGATCCTTGAACGCGATCTGGACGCTGTCCTTCCTCACGACGACCTCGGCGTAGCTGAACACATCGCCGCGGGAGCAGAACATTCCCACCCCGGCGGGCGGGTCGGGCTTGAAGAAGGCGTTCGACAGCAGCTCGCCGCTCCCGGGCTCCCCGGTCACGTTGTCGATCTCGTCCCAGAACGGGTTGGTGGCCACCGGGCCGATTATGAAGTCCTGGTACGCGGTGTCCGTGGGCCCACCCGGTGCGTTGGTCGGCGCGACGTCGTTGTTCAGGGTCCGCTTGCGGACGATGTTTGCGAATGCCGCGTGCGTGTCCGTGGTGATGAAGACGAGGTTCCCGACTCCGCGCTGCTCGAGCTCGTTGAGTAGGCGTATGCGCTCGTGCGCGTAGCCCTCCCAGCGGTCATAGGGAAGCCCGTAGAACTGCTGGATCGGCGTCTCATTGACGACGATCTTCCACCGCGCGCTGGAGTCGTCGATCGCTTGGACGAAGCGGCTGAACTGCGGTTCCCCGAGCAGGGTGCGGTTGGGGTCGTTGATCGCGTTCTTGCACGCCTGCGACACGGGGTTGATGAGCGACGGAATCAAGGCGGCGAACACGTTGCGGACCGCCTGCGGGGCGGTCGGCGCGAGGTCGGGTGCGTTTGTGTCCGGGTTGTCGCACACCCCATTGAACGACGCCTTCGCGGAGCGGAACGAGCGCTGGTCGAGGAAGAACAGCTCCAGGTTCTTGCCCCAGCGGAAGGTCCGGTACAGCCCCTTCTCGTCCGAGTAGGTGACCGGGGCGTAGTCGCGCAAGGCCTCCACTCCCGCCCGGTACAGCGCTTCGCCGTCCTCGGGGATCGAGAAGTCGTTGATGAACTCGTGGTCGTCCCAGTGGCTGTAGAAGCCGGCCGACTTCCGGAGCCGGGTGAGGTTGCGCTGCTCGAGGTTCTCCCGGTACTTGCCCCACTTCTCCTCCGCCGTGAGCGCGGGCGGCCCTCCGCCGACCCCCGAGTCGGAGTAGATCGTGTCGCCGAAGTGGATGTTGAAGTCGTTCTTCTCCTGCCGCATCACGCGGAAGGTCTCGAAGTTGCCGAAGAACGGCTGGTTGGCGCCCGGCAGCGCAGTCCCGTCCGTGTCGCCGGTGTACGCAAACTCGATCACCTCGGACTTCTTGCCCTTCGGCGCGGTGCTGAACTTCCCCCTCTCGCTGCACGAGGCGCTCCTCGCGCAGAACTCGTAGAAGTGCTTCCTGTCGGGCTTCAGGCCCTTGATCCGCGCCTGCACCGTGTTGTCGTTCGAGCCCTTCGACTTCATCCGCTTGCGCGCGACCACGTCGCGGAAGCGGCGGTCGGTGGCGACCTTGGCGCGCACCTTGCCGGACCCCTCGGTGGCGCCCCAGATCCGCGCCGACTTCGCCTTGACCTCTCCCGCGGTGACGCCGGAGCGGAAGTCCTTGACCTTCGCCCCTGCGGGAAGCGCCCAGACGAGAGACACGATCAGAACCGCGATCAGCGGCGCGATCCGACGCACGGCGCGAGTGTAAGCGAGCCGGGAGCCCCCGGTCAAGATCCGGAGCCGGCTCGGCGCACGGCTACACTCGCCGCCGCGTGAGCGCGCGACTCCGACCAGCGATCAAGCGATTCCTGCTCCGGAGCCGGTTTCCGTTTCGGGAGACGATCCTGCGGATCGGCCTGCGCGTCTACGAGGGCTGGCTGGCGGTGTACGCACGGATCCGCGGCCGGGGGGCTCCGGATCGGGGTCCCGATGGCTTGCCGGTGCCGCCTCCCGCCCTCAGGGCGAGGGTCTCCTGGCCGGCGGACACGACCTTCTTCCTCGAGGGCGGGCGCGCCCAGGCGGAGTTCATCCAGAAGCTCGCAGCGCGAAATGGAGGACAGGTCCAGAACATGCGCGCGGTGCTCGACTTCGGCTGCGGTTGCGGACGCGTGGCGCGCTGGTGGTCCGGCGTACGCGGCCCCCAGATCCACGGGTGCGATTACAACGCCGATCTCGTCGCATGGTGCTCCGCGAACCTCCCATTCGTGAAAACGGCCGTCAACGATCTCGAGCCACCGCTCCCCTACGGCGCGGAGCAGTTCGACTTGATCTATGCGCTATCCGTCTTCACGCACCTCTCCGAGGAGCTCCAGGACCGCTGGCTCACCGAGCTGGAGCGCGTGCTTCGCCCCGGGGGACTGCTCTTCTTCACCGTCAGCGGGGACGTCTTCGCGACCAAGCTCGCCACCGAGGACAGGGCGAGATACGACGAGGCGCATCTCGTCACGCACTTCGTCGACGTCGAGGGATCGAACCTCTGTGCCGCATACCACCCCCCGCGGTACGTGAGGACGCACATGATGGAGGGACTCGATCTCCTCGCGGAGGTTCCCGGCGGCAGCCGCGCCGCCGGCGCCGTCCTCGGCCAGGACAGCTACCTCGCGCGAAAGCCGAGCGGGGTCGAGGAGTCGGCCGCAACGGCCACAGCGAACGGCAACTCCGCTTAAAACGCACCCGTCCCGCGCACGATCGCCGGGACGGTCTGGAACAGGATCCGCAGGTCTCGACCGAGCGACATGTTCTCCACGTAGTCGAGCTCGACGGCGAGGCGCTCGGCGAAGCTCAGCTCCC
>JBOGZH010000300.1:0-5981 GCA_050697095.1 Solirubrobacterales bacterium | reverse complement strand
TCTTCGAGCAGCTCCTGGTAGCGGTTCGGGAAGTTCTGGTCGAAGCGGAGCTGGAACGCGAGGTACCACGCGAGCCCGACCAGGCACGCATCGATGGCGATCTCGACTACGCGGCGAGCGTTCACGGAGGACTTGAGCCGGCTGCGCATGGACGACGGGTCAGTGTAGGCCTGCGAGCATGAGCCGAGCGAAGTCGCGGGGGTCGCGGCGCACGCGATCTTGCACCTTTCGGGCGTGCTTCTCGACCACAACCTCGTCGGCCCGCGAGAGCTTGAGCAGCCTGCCCTCGGCCATGAGCCGCTCGTCGACCGCGCCCAGGCGTCCCTCGAAGGTGGTGAAGACGGGCGTGCCCAGCGCGACCGCCTCGCGGTTCATCGTCCCCCCGGCACCCACGACGAGGTCGCCGAGCGCGATCAGGCTCTGCGCGTCGACCGCGTGCTCGGGGACGATCAGGGTGGGATCGTTGCGATCCCGAGCCGCGCTCGCCTGCGCCTCGGTGCGGGGAATGATCACGGCGACCGCCACCGGCACCTCCGCAAGACGATCGAGAACCCCTGCATAGAGCGGGTTTTCGGCGTGGTAGGCCGAGGTCTCGGGCGGGGGGCGGACAACCGCGATCACCCTGTCTCGATCGACCCCGAGCTGGTCGAGCGCCGAGGGATCCGGCACGAAGTCGGAGAGGTAGTAGTCCTCCTTCAGCCCGGGGTAGCGGACGAGCTTGTACGGCGCCGCACCCGCCTTCCTCAGGCGCTCGACCGGGATCACGTCGGGAACGATCACCCGCCGCGCCGCCCGCCAGCTCAGCTGCCTCTGGAGTCCGGCGTGCTCGTAATCCTGCATCTGGACCGAGGGGATCCGAAGTGCCGTCGCGACGACCGCGAGGTCGACGGAGCCGTGCGCGAGCGCGAGATCGAAGCGACGCCCGCGTGCCCATCGCCACAGCGCCGCGCTGCGCCGAGCGACCGCGGCGCCCTTCGCCACCGTGCCGGCGTCGGCGTGCCGCCCGATCGCGACGTACGGGATCCCGAGCCGCTCGAGGATCCCGAGCGTCTGGCCGTACTCGCGCGCCGTCACCGCGACCTCGTGCCCGCCGGCCTCGAGGCGCTCGATCACCGGCCGCAGCACCGGCGGGTGCGCGGCCGCCGTCATGTCAACCCAAATCTTCAGACCGCTGTGGGCGAGAGCTGCGGGTAGAGCGGATACCGCTCCATCAGCGCGCGGCTTCGCTCCAGCAGCTCGTCGCGCTCGGCGTCGAAGCGGTCCGAGAGCGCCGCGCAGATCACCTGGGCGACCTCGCGCAGGTCCTCCTCCACCAGGCCGCGGGTGGTGAGGGCGGGAGTCCCGATTCGCAGCCCCGACGGGTTCATCGGCGGGCGCTCGTCGAACGGGATCGCGTTGCGGTTCACGGTGATCCCGACGTCCTCGAGCCTCTTCTCCGCGGTCTTGCCGTCGAGACCGGTCGGGGTGAGGTCGACGAGCACGAGGTGGACGTCCGTGCCGCCGGTGAGCACGTCCACGCCGCCCTTCTGGAGTTCCTCGGCGAGCGCCTTCGCGTTCGCGATCGTCTGGCGCTGGCGGGCCTTGAAGCCGTCGCCGTGGGCGATACCCAGGGCAACCGCCTTCGCCGCGATCACGTGCATCAGCGGGCCACCCTGCTGGCCGGGGAAGACGGAGCGGTCGATGTCCTTGGCGAGCTCCTCGCGGCAGAGGATCATCCCGCTGCGCGGGCCGCACAGCGTCTTGTGGATCGTCGTCGAGACGACGTCGGCGTGCTCGACCGGGTTCGCGTGCTCGCCGGCCGCGACGAGGCCCGCGAAGTGAGCCATGTCGACGAACAGGCGAGCGTCGACGGCGTCGGCGATCTCGCGGAAGGCGGCGAAGTCGAGCTCGCGCGGATAGGCGGACCAACCGGCGACGATCACCTTCGGCCGGTGCTCCCGCGCGAGGCGCTCGACCTCCTCCATGTCCACGAGGTGATCCTCGCGGCGCACGTGGTAGGCGACGACCTCGTAAAGCTTCCCCGACAAGTTGAGCTTCATCCCGTGGGTGAGGTGGCCGCCGTGGTCGAGCGCCATCCCCATGATCGTGTCGCCGGGCTCGAGCAGCGCCATGTAGGTGGCGTTGTTGGCCTGCGCGCCGGCGTGGGGCTGCACGTTCGCGTGCTCGGCGCCGAACAGCGACTTCGCGCGGTCGATCGCGAGCTGCTCGGCGACGTCAACCTCCTCGCAGCCTCCGTAGTAGCGCCGGCCCGGATAGCCCTCCGCGTACTTGTTCGTCAGCACGGTGCCGGTGGCCTCGAGCACCGCCTGGGGGACGAAGTTCTCGGAGGCGATCATCTCGAGCGTGTTCTGCTGGCGCTCGAGCTCACGGCCTATCGCTCGTGCGACCTCTGGATCGACCTCGGCGAGCGGCGCGGAGTGGATGTTCTCGGGCTCGGCGGCCACGGCGGGCGACGATAGCAGCGGACGTGGCACCTTCTAGTGCCCGATCCGGCCCAGCCGCCGCGCCAGCTCGTCGTGCGGCATCGCCCCCTCGCGCAGCACCCGCCACCGGCCCCCGGACTCCAGGCCACTGACGTCGACGACGCTCGACGGCGTCCCGATGAGCTCGCCGGCGGTGACCACCAGGTCCGCGCCCGCGGTGATCCCCTCGTCGATCTCCTCCGGCGAGCGCGCGTCCGGCTCCCCGCTGCGGTTGGCGCTGGTCTGAAAGAGGGGGCACCCCGCCCCGGCGAGCGGCCCCTCGATCAACCGCACCCCGAGCCGCTCGGGGTCGCTCCCGCAGGCGAGCGGGTAGCGGCGCTCCGGGTTGTGGACCACGACCGTCACCGGGCCGGGCAGGAGCGCGGCGAGCGCGTCGCGGGTGCGCGACCCGAGGGTCGCGACGAGCTCGCGCATCGCGAGCGGCGAGAAGAACATCACCGCGGAGGGCTTGTCCTCCGCCCGATCCTTGAGCGCCCGGATCCGGTCGATCGCCTCCGCGTTCGAGGGATCGCACCCGAGCCCGTACACGGTGTCGGCGGGGAACACCGCGACGCCACCGACGCGAACGCACCGCTCGAGCTCGGAGCGGGCCGCCTCCGCGTTGGCCGCGACGATGCGGCTGATCCGCGTCGGATCAGTCATCTGCTCGTCCCTCCCCTTCGCCCCACGACGACCCGATCGACTCCCGCCAGGTCGCGTCGGCTCTCGGTGTCGATGTAACCCGCACCGCGCATCAGCGATGCGGTCCGCGTCGCCTGGCCCGCTCCGACCTCCAGCGCGAGCACAGCGCCCGGTGCGGCCTCGACGAGGGGCTCGATCGCCTCGAGCCCCGTCGGCCCGGCGATGAGCGCCTCGCGCGGCTCGTAGCGCGCGATCTCGGGCGCGAGCCGCTCCCACTCGTCTTCGCGCACGTACGGCAGGTTCGCGAGCACGAGCTCGAACCGCTCTTCGTCGGGCACCGAGCCGAGCGCGAAGCGGACGCGCTCGGCGAGTCCCAGCCTCGCCGCATTGGCCCGCGCGACCTCGAGCGCCGCGCCGAAGACATCGGTCGCGATGACCGCCGCGTCGGGAAGCTCGGCGGCGACGGCGAGCGCCACCGCGCCGGATCCGGTTCCCACGTCGAGGACGCTGGCGGGCCGCAGCTCGAGCGCCACCTCGACGAGCAGCTCGGTCTCGGGGCGGGGGATCAGCACGCGGCGGTCCACCGCGACCTCGATCCCCCGAAACCCCCTGCGACCGAGGATGTAGGCGACGGGCTCGCGGCGCACACGCCGGCGCACCATCCCGCCGAAGGCGCGCGCGGCCGCCGGCTCCACCCCGTCATCCGGATGCGCGGCGAGGCTCGCGCGGTCGCGCCCGGTGGCCTCGGCGAGCAGGAGCTCGGCGTCGAGCCGCGGCGTGTCGACCCCGGATGCAGCGAGTGCGTCGGTCGCGGCCGCGAGTGCGTCCCCGACCGCTCCCGCGACGTGCCCCTCCTTGCCCCGGTTCAAGTGGCGTCCGAGGTGGCCACCTCGAGCCGGCGGCGGCGCTCCTCGCCCGAGAGCGCGTCGGTGAACTCGCTCAGATCGCCGCCGAGCACCTCGTCGAGGTTGTGCGAGGTGTGCTTCACCCTGTGGTCGGTGACGCGGCCCTGGGGGAAGTTGTAGGTGCGGACCTTCTCCGAGCGCTCCCCGGTGCCGACCTGCGCCCGGCGCTCGGACTCGATCTCCGCACGCTGCTCGGCCAGCGCCCGCTCGTACAGCCGCGCCCGCAGCACCCGCATCGCCTTCTGGCGGTTCTGGAGCTGGGACTTCTCGTCCTGCATCGAGACGACCGTCCCGCTCGGCTTGTGCGTGATTCGCACCGCGGAATCGGTCGTGTTCACCGACTGCCCGCCGGGGCCAGAGGAGCGATAGACGTCGATCTGGAGGTCCTCGTCGGCGACCTCGACCTCTACGTCCTCCGCCTCGGGGAGCACCGCGACCGTGGCGGTCGAGGTGTGGATGCGCCCCTGGGACTCGGTCTTCGGCACCCGCTGCACGCGATGCGTGCCGCCCTCGTACTTGAACACCGAGTAGGCGCCGTCTCCCTTGATCGCGAACGTGACCTCCTTGAACCCGCCCACGTCGGCCGGTGACGTCGAAAGCACCTCGGTCTTGAACCCTCGCTGCTCCGCGTAGCGGGTCAGCATCTTGAACAGGTCGCCGGCGAACAGGCCCGCCTCGTCGCCGCCGGTCCCGGCGCGAATCTCGATCAGGACGTTCTTGTCGTCGTTCGGGTCGCGCTCCACCATCGCAAGCCGGATCTCCTCCTCCAGCTCCCGCAGGCGCTCCGGCGCCTCGTTCGCGACCCGGCGCAGCTCCGGATCGTCGCCGTCCTCGGCGAGCAGCTCGCGTGCCCCCTCGAGGTCGTCGTGCAGCTTCCGGTACTCGCGGGCGAGCTCGTGGGCCGGCTCGATCTCACGGTACTCGCGCCCCACCTCGGCATAGCGCGCGCGGTCGGCGATCACCTCGGGATCGGACATCTGCCGCTCCAGCTCTCCGAAGCGGGCCTCGATCTGCTCCACCAGCTCCTCGATCACCCCCTGATTGTGACCGGAGTCGCGGTTGCGCCGCTACTCCCGCGGGCGTAACGTGTTCCTGGGACGGAGCCTCGAGCACTCACGCATGGACACGCACGCCGACCCGATCTCGTTTTCGCGCCGCCTCGTCCTGGCCACGACCGTGCTCGCCGCGCTTGGCGCCGCGTCCCTGCTGATCGCGGCGCCCGACGCCGACGCCGCGTCCAGGTGCTTCGGCAAGAAGCCGACCGTCAAGGGCACGAACGGGAAGGACAGGCTCAAGGGGAGCAACGGAAGCGACGTGATCATCGCCCGCGGCGGAAAGGACAGCGTCAGCACCGGGCCGGGGAAGGACTTCCTGTGCGGCGATGGCGGCGACGATCTGCTGCGATCCGGCCACGGACGAGACAAGCTCGACGGAGGCCCCGGGGACGACGAGGTCCACGGCGCCGACGACAGCGACCTCTTGGTCAAGGGCGGCACCGGCGACGACTTCTGCGACGGTCAGCGTGGCACCGCCGACAAGCTGTCGTGCGGCCCTGGCGACGACCTGCTGCTCGGCGGGACCAAGGTCTCCGGAGGTCCGGGCAATGACGAGATCGCGAGCTATGGAGGCAACGTCGACGGCGGCCCGGGCAACGACCAGATCCAAAACGGCCGCGACGACCCAATCGTGATCCACGCCGGAGCCGGCAACGACTTGGTGGTTGGCGGCTTCGCCGACGACGACCTCTTCGGGGAGGACGGCGACGACGAGCTCAGCGGCGGCGACGGCAACGACGATCTCGACGGCGGAACGGGCAATGACACCTGCGACCAGGGCCCAGGGACCGGAACCATCGTCAACTGCCCCTAGTCAAGGAGGAGACATGAGCGCATTGGCACTCACTCCGTTTCGGACCCGCATCGCGCTCACGGCGCTCATCGCGTTCGGCGCGGGGCTGCTGATCGCGGCGCCC
>JBOGZH010000299.1:0-1869 GCA_050697095.1 Solirubrobacterales bacterium | reverse complement strand
AGCGCGCACGCCACGGCCCGCGAGGCGTGCTCGAACGCGACCACGGCGCTGTCGCCCTCGCCCTGCTCCACCGGGCGGACGCCGCCGGTCGCGGCGACGGCGCGCTCGACGAGCTCGTCGTGGAGCGACGTCGCGGCGCGCATCGCCTCCGCGTCGCCTTCCCAGAGCCGCGACGACCCCTCGACGTCGGTGAGCAGGAACGTGACCACGCCCTCGGGCAGGGCATCGCTCGGGGGTCCCCGCAGTGCCGTCCCGATGTGTTCGCTCCCATGTACCGCCACGAGGCGCGTTCGCGCCAGCGCAGGTTGGCATATCGGCGACGTTCGTGTCCACGCCGCCGGTTCCCACCGCGACGATGAACCTGGGCTATTTACCGTCCCAGTCATCTCGATGAAAGGACGGGCTCCCGAGCGCGGTGCTCACCTCGCGGATCGCCCCGTCGATGACGCTTCCCTCGGCCGTGGCGCTGCCCGCGTAATAGAACCAGTACTGGAGATAGACGTTGCCCTCACGCCGGCCGGAGCATTCCGTTCCGGGATGCCGCGCGCGGGCCAGCGCGGTCGCGCGGCAGTCGACCACGTGGAGGAAGGCGACCCACCGGCTCACCGGTCGTCGAGCGCCAGATCTCCCCCGTCTCGGTGCCGCGCGAGCACGCGTCCTCGCGGCAGCTCCGGTAGTCGACCGGCAGCGCCAGCATCCCGCGCTCGTAGCGCAGCCTCGGGGCGTGCTCGCGGGCGAGCGCCGCCAGCTCGGCACCGTACGCGTGCTCGAGCGCAGGGTCGGCGCCGCACGCATCGGAGAGGTGCGCGGCACAGACGATGCGCTCGCCGATCGCCCGGGCGAGCGAGCCGCCGGGAAGCCGCGAGCCCGCGGCTGCAAGCCCCCCGAACGCGAGCAGCGAAGCGAGCATGACGAGCCCGATCCACTTCACTGTGCCCTGGCCGATATCTCCGCGCAGCGGTTGCTTCCCGCCCACGCCGCGACGCTAGGCGGCGCCGCGCGACGGGTGTGCGGACGATGTGGAGGCACTGTGACGAAACCGGCGAACGCCTGGCCGGACCGCTCAGCCGCTGTTAGAGTCGCCCCGTGGCCGATCAGGTGCAGCCGAGCGGGGCCGAGCGCCAGGGAACCAACTGGAAGGGATGGGCGATGCTGGTGGCGGCCGTCCTGCTGCTGATCTTCGTGCTCCAGAACTTCGAAGAGGTCAGGATCGACTTCTGGGTCTTCACCAGCGTCAGGATGCCGCTGATCGTGGCGCTCGTCGTCGCCGCCCTGCTGGGCGCGCTGATCGGGTGGCTCGCGCCGCGCGTGCGGCGCCGCGACTAGTACCTGCGTCCGCAACTTCGGTCGGTCAGGCGACGAGTCGTAGCCGAGGCTCCTTCTCGGCGAGGCGCGCCATCAGCTGATCGAGGTCGCGCCGGGTGAAGTTCCAATCGAAGGGCTCGGCGACCTGCTGCCAGTGGTCCTGGAAGCCGAGGATCCGCTCGGCGAGGGCATCGAGCGAGTCGAAGTCGGCCGGGGTGAGGGCCTTGCGCTGGAGGATCGAGAAGTAGATCTCGATCTGGTTGAGCCAGGAGGCGTGGTAGGGGAGGTGGATGAGTCGGAGGTTCTCCCAGGCGCCCTCGAGGCGCTCGATCGAGGCCTTGCCGGCGTGGGAGGAGCCGTTGTCGACGATCCAGAAGACGCGGGGCGCGGAGGCGTAGGGCTCCTGGGTCATCACCTGCTCGACCAGCCGGCCGAAGGGCTCGATCCCGATCTTGGGCTCGCAGCGCCCGAACAGCCTCGGCGGGCGGCTTGCCTTGCCGCGCCGGCCGATGTCAAGGGCGGCGAGATAGGCGAGCGTGCCGTGGCGCTCGTACTCGTGCTCGA
>JBOGZH010000298.1:0-1526 GCA_050697095.1 Solirubrobacterales bacterium | reverse complement strand
CGGGAACTCGACGTCGCGTTGCTCGAACACGGGGCTCTCCGGATCGCCGATCACGGCGTCTCGGCTCTCCCACTCGACCTCGTCGAAGGGGTGGGCCTCGGGGGTGGTGAAGCGGCGCTCGATGCTCAGTCCGCCCGCCCCGGCCTTTGCGTCCTTTGCAGCGGTTTTACTCATAAGTCCTTCTCCTCGATGCAGCTTTGCGCGGTAACTCTGCATCCTTTCCAACGGGCCGGACGGACCCGGCGTCCTCGCCCGCCGCTATTTCCGGCCGCACCGAGGGAAGGGTCCCCGCGAACTGAAGGTAGGCGCCCGGATCGAGCTCTCGCAGGTCCGCCATGCACAGCTCGCCGATCCGCTCCGCGCCGAGCGATCCACCGGAGTCCTCCGCCGCGGCCTGCACGCGATCGACGATCGTCTCGAGATCGCCGTCGGACACCGGACGCTTGTGGGCCGCTCGATGAAGCGCGGCGCGCAACTTGGCGGGGTCGAAGCGCTGGCGCTCGCCGCTTCGCTTGTTTACGTACAGCTCGGGCTCGCGGCGCTCGAAGGTGGTGAAGCGACGCCCGCACGCGGTGCACTCGCGGCGCCGGCGAACGGCTGCGCCGTCGGGAGCCCGACGGCTCTCGAGCACGTGTGTGGGCGCGTGGCAGCTGGGGCAAGTCACCTGAAGACATTCTACTAGCACTGGCGTTCTCCTTCCTCCAATAAACGCCACATGTAGCGGCCCACGCGTGAGAGTGACCAAACCCACGCAAGCCGCTCGCCGGTCGGCTACGCTCGCATGAAAGTGAGTGGGGGGAACAAGAAGCGGACCCGCCCGAGCGAGCGGGTCGCCGACGCGAAGAGCGCCGCCTCGGACGCGGTCGCCGACGCGAGGCTCGCCGCCTCGGGAGCGGTCGCCGACGCGAGGGGGGCCGTCGCAGACGCCAGGGGCGCCGCGGCCGAGTTCATCGAGCGACAGAAGCCGCGCCTGCGCGGCGTCTCGCATCAAGGGGCATTCTTCGCCTCAATCGTCGCGGGCGCGGGCCTGATCATCGCCGCCCCGACGCCGCGCGCGACGCTTGCGGCCGCGATCTACGCCGTCTCCCTGTCGGCGCTGCTGGGGGTGAGTGCTCTATATCACCGCGTGAACTGGGTGAGCCCGGCGGTGAGGCGGTGGATGCGCCGGCTCGACCACTCGATGATCTTCCTCCTGATCGCCGGCACCACAACCCCGTTCTGCCTCCTCGTGTTGAGCGGGACGCTCGCCGACGCGCTGCTGGTCGCCGTGTGGGCCGGCGCCGCGGCCGGGATCGTCGTCGAGCTGATCTGGGTCGAGGCGCCGAAGTGGGTGTCCACGATCGTCTACCTGGCCGTGGGCTGGATCGGCGCGCTCGGATTCCCCGCGATCATCGTCGCGGCCGGGATCGGCGCCGGCGCCCTGATCGCGATCGGCGGGATCCTGTACACGGCCGGCGCGATCGTGTACGCACGCCAGCGCCCCGACCCGAGCCCGGCCACGTTCGGCTACCACGAGATCTTCCACG
>JBOGZH010000297.1:0-11259 GCA_050697095.1 Solirubrobacterales bacterium | reverse complement strand
CAGCTCGGGAAGGCCCGCCGCGTCGTCGTCACCAAGGACGACACGACGATCATCGACGGCGGCGGCGAGAAGAAGGAGATCGAGGGCCGGATCAACCAGATCCGCCAGGAGATCGAGACCACCGACTCCGATTTCGATCGCGAGAAGCTCCAGGAGCGGCTCGCCAAGCTGGCCGGCGGCGTCGCCGTCGTCAAGGTCGGCGCGGCGACCGAGACGGAGCTGAAGGAGAAGAAGCACCGGGTCGAGGACGCGCTCCAGGCCACCCGGGCGGCGCTCGAAGAGGGCATCGTCCCGGGCGGCGGCGTGGCGCTGCTCAACGCCCAGGACGCGATCGACTCGAGCTCGCTCGAGCCCGATGAGGCAACCGGCGCCGAGATCGTGCGCCGGGCGCTCGAGGAGCCGCTGCGCCAGATCGCCGGGAACTCGGGGTTCGAGGGCTCGGTGGTCGTGGAGAAGATCCGTGGGATGAAGCCCGGCGAGGGCCTCAACGCGGAGAGCGGCGACTACGGCGACCTGACCGCCGACGGCGTGATCGACCCGACGATGGTCACCCGCTCGGCGCTCCAGAACGCCGCCTCGATCGCTAAGAACATCCTCACCACCGAGGCGATCGTCGCGGAGCCGCCCGAGAAGGAGCCGGCCGGAATGCCCGGCGGCGCCCCCGACATGGGCGGCATGGGCGGGATGATGTAGGCGCGGCAGCGCGCTACGCTCGCCGCAACAGGCGAGTGCCGCCATCGAGGCGGCGATCTTCGAGGAGCCCGGGCCGAGCGCCCGGGCTCCTCGCGTGTACGGGGGCCGGCGTCGGTCATGAGCGCGGCTCAGCCCAGATCCGTAAGCAGCTCGAGCGCCTCGACGTGGTGCGGGCGCATGAGGGTGAAGTGGAACGCCCTGGTCCACCTCTATCTCGAAGCCGTCGGCGCTACACGACGTCGCTCATTGGGCGCGGCTCGACGCCGAGCGCGTTTGCGTCCGCCGTGCCGCGAGGCGTGAGCATCGGGATCTCCATCAGCTCGGCCTCCTCCCAGGTGGCGAACACCGTTTCGCCGAACACGCGGCGAAGCCAGATCAGACCCGATCGCACGAGCGGGAGCGGCACGTGCGCCACCGGCCGGTTGCGCCCCGCTGCGGCGGCGATGAGGCGACCCATCTGCTCGTAGCTGAGCACCTCGGGGCCGGCGAGCTCGTACCGCGCGTCGCCGTCGTCGCGGAGCGACGCGTGCACGCAGCGCGCCACGTCCCGCGCCCAGATCGGCTGGTAGAGCGCCTTCCCCGACCCCGAGATCGGGAGCACCGGCAGGAGCGCGAGCCGGCGCATGATCGTCACCCACGGGTCGTCGCGGTCATAGACGATCGAGGGAGCGAAGATCGTCGTTCGCAGGGGCGAGGAGCGCACCCCCTCCTCGGCGAGGGCCTTGGCGCGAAAGAAGCGGGTGCGTTGAAAGCGGGTGGCTCCGATCGCCGAGAAGAAGACGAAGCGCTCCACGCCCGCGCGCTCCGCGGCGCGCAGCAGCCGCAGGGTGCCGAGGCCGTTCACCTCCTCGACGCGGCGCGGCGGCTGGTCGCGGATCGTGGCGGCGAGGTGGATCACAGTGTCGGCGCCGCGCAGGGCGTGGCGAAGCGCGTGAGGATCCCCGAGGTCGCTGAAGGCGAGCTGCACCCGCACCCGCTGGTGGCCAAGCCTGCGCGGATCGCGGACGAGGGCCCGCACGGGTTCACCCGCCTCGATCAGGGTGGAGAGCAACGCCTTGCCGACAGTGCCCGTCGCTCCGGTGATCGCGATCACCAGTTGCACTCTAGCCATGCGCCTGCCGCCCCTCGCTATCGCGTCCCCGTGGATGGCTTCGCCTACAATTTGCGCACCGCTCAACCGGGAGCCGGAGGGCGGATCGGTCGCAGCCCACCCCAGCCGGACGGAGGCCCAACACCATGACCTACGTCATCGCAGAGCCCTGCATCGGTGAGAAGGACAACTCGTGCGTCGAGGTGTGCCCGGTCGACTGCATCCATCCCACGCCTGACGAGGCGGACTACGAGGCGCAGGAGCAGCTCTACATCGATCCCGACGAGTGCATCGACTGCGATGCCTGCGTCGAGGCGTGCCCCGTCGATGCGTGCTTCGCCGAGGACCAGCTCCCCGAGGAGTGGGCGAAGTACACGCAGACCAACGCCGACTACTACGCGAAGAGCTAGCTCGGCTGAACGACCGGGAGCTCGGTGCCGGCCGCCTGTGCGCCGGCCGGCGCGGCTGCAGGCGCGGGCGCCTGCATGACCGGGAGCTCCTGCGGCGTCGCGGCGACGATTCCGCGCGCCGCGTCGCGGATCGCCTGAGAGGCGGGGGCGTCAGGGTCGTCGATCGCCAGCGGCGCGCCCGCGTCCGCGTGCTCGCGCAGCTCCTGCTGCAGCGGCACCTTGCCGAGCAGCGGCACGTCCAGCTCGTCGGCGAGGAGCTGGCCGCCGCCCTCGCCGAAGATGGTGAGGCGCTCGCCGTCGGGGGTCGTGAAGCCCGACATGTTCTCGATCACCCCGAGCACCTCGAGGTCGACCTTGGCGGCCATCTCGGCCGCTCGCCGGGCGACCGACTGGGCGGCGGGCTGGGGGGTGGTGACAATGAGGATCTTCGCCTGCGGCAGCAGCTGGGCGAGCGTCATCGAGACATCCCCGGTCCCGGGCGGGAGATCGAGCAGCAGGTAGTCGAGCTCGCCCCAGTCGACGTCCTCGAGGAACTGCTGGATCGCCTTGTGGAGCATCGGGCCGCGCCACACGACCGCCGCGTTGTCCTCGAGGAAGAAGCCGATCGACATCACCCGCACCCCGGAGGCGGTCTGGAGCGGGAGGATCTTGCGCTCCGGGGAAACCTCGGGCTTGCGGTTGACCCCAAGCATGCGCGGGATCGAGTACCCGTAGACGTCGCAGTCGAGCGCGCCGGCCGAGTGCCCCTCCGCATGAAGCGCGGCCGAGAGGTTGGCAGTCATCGTCGACTTCCCGACTCCGCCCTTCCCCGATGCGACGCAGACCACGTTCTTGACCTGGGCCAAGGCCCCCTCGGGGAGCCGCTTGCGGCCGAGCGTCTGCTGAAGTCCCGCCTTCTCCTCGTCGCTCAGGACGTCGAAACCGACCCCGACGGAGCTCACGCCGTCGAGCTCGGAGACCCGCTGCGCCACCGCCTGCTGGAAGTGGTTGCGGATCGGGCACCCCGGGGTAGTCAGCGAGACGACGACCTCGACGCGCCCGTCGTCCTTGATATCGATCGAGCGGACCATCCCGAGGTCGACGATCGAGCGGCGAAGCTCGGGATCGATGACCTCACGCAGGCGCTCGGTGATCTGCTCAGCAGTTGGCATCAAGACAATTGTCGCAGAGCCGGTTGGTCGAACTTCCCCGACAAAGTGATCGACGGGCCCGGAGGCCCGCCGATCGGGGAGGAGAGGTTGCTTCTCCTGTCCGCCGCGTGTGCGGTGCGGACAGGCTTCTCCGGGCACGCCACCTCTCACGGCGGCCCGGGCTAAGCGGTCCTAGAGAGAGGGAACCCGCTCGCCGACCCGCGTCCTCGCCTCGCGGAAGCGGTCCTCCGCGCGACGGCGGTTGGTCCGCAGCGAGTCCTCGGCGCGACGCCGGCGCTGGGTGACCTCGCGCTCGACGCGGTTGCGCGTCTTGTTGGCGCGCCGGGTGAGCTTCCGGCGGGCGGTCCCGCCGCGCCGCTCCACCCTCGACAGCTCGCGGTCGAAGCGCTTGCGCAGGGACTTCACCTCGCTGGTCGCGGAGTCGACGCTCCGCCACGGCCGCGTGAGCCCATCGACGCGGTCCTTGACCGTCAGCGCGGTGCCGACGGGAACGTCGACGGCCGACTCGATGCTGCGGCGGCTCTGGGAGGCAGTGCTCCCGGCCGGGCGCTGCGCGGTCTGGCCATTGGTCGTCTTGGCATTCGTCGCCATCTCTGTACACAACCTCCTGGGTTTGGGGGATATTTCCCGAGCGAGCGTACTTAGCTCTAAGGAAGTTCGGCAGGGTAGCACCGAACGCATGTTTGTACCCCGGCCGCGCGCGAGAGTTACAGGGTCCGCGCGGATCTCAGGCTACGCCGGCGCGCGCCAGCCAGCGCTCAGGATCCTCGAGCTCCTCCGGCTCGGGCAGTGTGTCCGGCGCGCGCCACACCTCGTTCAGGCCCGCGATCCCCGAGCGCCCGGCGACCGAGTCCGCGAAGGTCTTGCCAAGCCGGTACTGGCGCAGCTTCACGTCGAGCCCGAGCAGGCTGGCGATGAAGGTGTCGAGCAGTCCGCGGCTCCGGCGCTCGCGCTCGACCGCCGCGCGCAGGCGAGCGTAACCGGGATCGAGCCCGGCGCCGATCGCGTCCATCACGTGCTCGCAGTAGCCCTCGACCACCGCCATCGCCGCCTGAAGGCGGCGCAGGAGATCGGCCTCGCGGGGGCCGGTGACAAGCCTGACCAGCCCTCCCTCGCGGATCTGCTCGGCGAGCCGGCGGGGATCAGGCCTCCGCAGCACGCTGCGCAGCGTCCGGCGCAGCTCCGAGAGATCTGCGCCGAGCGTGGCGCGGTGGAGCAGCTCCTCGACCAGTCCGCCGAGGTGCTCCCGCAGCCACGGAACCGCGGCGAACTGGACCGCGTGCGTCGTCTCGTGAAGCGCGATCCAGTGCAGGAACAGCTCGCGATCGCCACCCAGCCGGCCGTGCGCCTCGACGAGGTTGGGGCCCACGAACAGGAGCCTCGGCGGGCGCGCGGGCCCGAGCAGCGCGACATCGTACTGACCGAGCACCTTGCGGGCCACGTAGCCCATCGCCAGCCCCACCTGCGCTCCTCCGACCGTGCCGGCGAGGGTGCGGATCAGGCCCCGCAGCGGCTCCGGCATCCGAAGCGACTCGGCGAGGCGGCTTTCCACGTCGGCGCTCATCTCCCTGAACGTCGCAAGATTCGCCCGTACCCACTCGGGCCGGTCGATCGCCTCGGGTGGGGGAAGCTCCGCGGTGGGCTCGAGCCCGGTGTAGTCGAGGACCTCCGCGACCGCACGCTCGGCCACGGGGCGAACCTCCTGGGTGCGCACCGGGCGCTGCTGCTCGCTCGGGCGCGCGATCGTCATCGCGACGCGCTCCGCGAGGCCCCAGTCGAGCAGCGAGGGCCCGTTCGCTGCCGGCACGCTCATCCGGCTGGGGCCTGAGCGGCGAGCATCAACTCGAGCGCCTGGCGATCGAGCCCGGCGGCGACGCGATAGCGGGCGTCGAGGCCCAGCGAAGCCTCGTCGAGCCCGATGCCCTCGAACTCGACCTTCGCGCCGGCCTCACGGGCGATCAGCTGACCGCCCGCGGCGTCGACGGAGCGGCACGGTCGCGCGGTGAACATGCCGTCGAACCGACCGGCCGCCACATAGACGAGAGAGATCGCGATCGCCCCCACGGAGCGGACGCGAAACGCCTTGTCGCGCAGGACCTCGATCGCCGGCAACAGCCAGCGCGGGTCGGCCGACTCGAGCCCCACCACCTCGATCCCGTGTCCCGGGCCCTCGGCGCTCAGCTGATGGCCGTTGAGTTGCGCGCCTTCCCCGCTCGAGGCGACGAACTCCTCCGAGGCCCCGAAGTCGTACACGTACGCGAACTCCACGTCGGCCATCGAGTCCCCGGATGCGACGGCGACGCTGAGGCAGTGCGCCGGGATCGTCCGCCGGGCGTTGAGCGAGCCGTCGATCGGATCGATGACCACGCGCGCGCCGGAGTCCGAGGCGCCGAATGGCACCTCGCCGCGCTCCTCTGAGATCGCGGTGAACTCGTGGCCCGAGGTGTTCAGCGCCTCCAGCTCGGCGAACACGATGTCCTCGCAGCGGCGATCGATCGCGAGCGCGCGGTCGCCGCCCTCGCCGATCCCCTCGTACACCGTTCGCTCGCCGATCCCGGGGACGGCGGAAAACAGCACCCGCTGCGCTTCCACCATCCGCCTGCAGGCGGCGAGCCAGTCGGCCGCGAGAACGCCCTCGACGCTCGCTGCCGCGCGTCCGCCCCCTGGATTGCGGTCGGTGCCCACGGCGGCCCATGCTACTGACGCCCATACGGGCGCTAGCGTTAGGAACGGATGGTCGCCGAGTCCGACTCCGAGATCGCGCCGACCGCCGCCCAGCGGCGTGCGATCGAGCATCGGGAGGGGGCGCTGCTCGTGGTCGGCCCGGCGGGATCGGGCCGCACGGAGGCCCTCGCACTCAGGCTGGCCCAGCTCGCGGATCGGGGAATCGCGCCCGAGCACGTGCTCGTCCTCAGCCGCTCGCGCGCCGCCGCGGCACGGCTGCGGGCGCGCGCCCAGTCGTTGCTGAGCGGCTCCTTCGAGGAGCTGTGGATCGAGCCGTACGGCGCGCTCGCCGAGCGGCTGCTCCGGGAGCACGCGATCGAGGCCGGGCTGGACCCCTTCTTCGAGACGGTGGGCGCCGCCGACCGCCTCGCGATGTTGCTCGACCGGGTGTCGGACCTCCCGCTCCGCCGGCACGAGATCCGGGGCAATCCGGCGGGGCTTCTCGCCCGCCTCCTGGAGCGGATCGACACGCTCAAGGCCGAGGCGGTCAGCGCCGCGGCGCTTCGCCGCTGGGCCGCGGAGCGCGAGCGCGAGGCATCGGGCGAGGGCGATCGGGAGGCGGCGCGGCGCGAGCTGGAGTTCGCGGAGCTCTACGAGCGCCACGACCGCGTCCTCAGCGAGGCGGGGAGCCTCGACGCCGGGGACCTCGTGCTCGTGCTTGGACGGCTGCTCCGCGACCGCGCCGACGTCCGCGATCGGCTCGGTGCGCGCTTCGGCGAGGTGATGGCGGACGAGTACGAGGACGCCGGCGCTGCTCACCGGCGGCTGCTCGACGGGCTCGCGGCGCGCGGAAACCTCCTCGTCGCGTGCGACGATCGCCAGGCGATCAGGCGGTTTCGCGGCGCCGGGGAGAGCGCAGCCGCCCTGTTTCGCGCTCGCCACCCCGGGTGCGAAGAGGTGGCGCTGGAGGAGCCCCGGCGGGGCGGCGGCGAGCTCGCTCGCGCCGCGGCCGCCGTGGCCGGTGAGGAGCCGGGGCCCGCCGGCGAGCCCGCCGGGATCGTGAGGTTCTGGCGCTCGCGCAACCGGGGAGCGGAGGCCCAGGCGGCCGCGCGCGAGATCGAGCACCTGCTCGCCACCGAGGACGTGCGGCCCGAGGAGGTGTGCGTGATCGTGGAGGAGGCGCAGCGCGAGGGCAGGCTCATCGCGGCAGCGCTCGAGGAGCGAAGCGTTCCCTTCAGGCTCCCTGGAGGCGCGGCGTTCTTCCAGCGCCCGGAGGTGCGAGACGCGATCGCGTGGCTGCGCGTGCTCGCGGACCCCAACGACGCCCCCGCCGCGGTTCGCGCCCTCACCCGCCCCCCGATCGTGCTCCGGTCGGTCGACCTCGCCCGGTGCACCCTGATCGCCCGCAGGCGCAAGCTCGACATGATCTCCGCGGTCGAGGCCGCGCTCGAGAGCCCGCAGCTCCCGCCGGAGGCGCGCGACCGGATCCAGGCCTTCCTGAAGCTGTACCGGGCCGCGGGCGCGGCGCTCGAGGAGATGCGCGCGGATGTCTTCGTGCGGCGGCTTATCGAGCGGATCGGGTTGCGACGCCACCAGCTGTTCGCGGCGTCGCCGGAGACCGCGTACCGGCTGGTCAGCCTGTCGCGCCTCGCAGACCTCGCGGCCGCCTGGGCGAGGCGGGAGCCGCGCGCCTCGACACGCGACTTCGTCCGCTACCTGACAGCCGTGGCGGAGGCCGGGGAGCTGGGGGACGACCCGCTGGCCGAGCCGCCCCCCGCGGGGGTGCTCCTCGCCGAGCCCGAGCAGGTGAAGGGGCTCGAGTTCGACCACGTGTACGTCCTCGACCTCCATCACGACGCGCTGTCGGGGAGGCACCCGCACGACGCCTGGATCCCAGAGGAGCTGCTCGCGGATCCGGTGCCGCCCGCCGGCGCCGAGCTCAGCGCCGCCCACCGGGCGCGGCTCGCGTACGTCGCGATGACCCGTGCGCGCAGCTCGCTCGTGCTCGGGTGGCCCGAGGAGACCAGCCGCGGGCAGACTCGGCCGTCCCCGCTCTACGAGGCGGCGCGGTCGGCCGTCGGCGGCGAGGAGGAGATCCACGAGGAGGAGCTGTTCGGCCCCGCGGAGGGCCTCCACGCCACCTACCGGATGGTGCGGGACGAGGTGCTCGAGACCTCGTGGCGCGCCGGAGGGGCGCTCAGCGAGATGCGGCTGGACACGGCGGAGGACGTCGACCGCGCGGTGGTGCGTTTCCTCGAGCTGGTCAAGCTCGCGGCGCTGATCCAGCGTCCCGGCGAAGAGCCCGCCGCCGAGGCACTCGAGGTGCTGAACCAACTCGTTGCCCAAGCGGCGAGCCCCGAGCAGCGGGCCATCCTCGAGGACTCGGTCCTCGACGATTATCTCGTCGAGGAGGAGCAGGAGCGGCGCCGTCGCCGGGAGCTGATCGCGGAGCGCCACGAGCCCTCCCTGGAGGCGTTCATCCCGAAGCGCGGCCAGGGGCTCGCGCTGTCCGCGTCCGATCTCGATCTGTACCGGATCTGCCCCCTGAAATACAAGTTCGCGCGGGTCTTCGCGATCCCCGAGGAGCCGACCATCAACCAGCGCTTCGGGATCCTGATCCACCAGGTGCTGCAGCGCTTTCACGCCGACGAGCTGCGCGAGGAGGAGGGACAGCTCGAGGGCTCGAGCGAGGAGGGCAGGCGCGAGGGCCTCGACCGGCTCCTGTGGCTCTTCGAGGCGGGGTGGCGCCGGGCGGGGTTCGGCTCGAGCGATGACGAGCTTCAGTACCGCGACCGCGCCGTCGCCGCCCTCACCCGCTACTGGGAGCGACACGTGCGCTCCGAGACGACGCCGATCTGGCTCGAGCGCGCGTTCGCGTTCGAGATCGAATCGCACCAGCTTCGGGGACGGATCGACCGCGTCGACCGCCTTCCCGGCGGCGGCTACGAGCTGATCGACTACAAGACCGGGAAGCCGGGCGACGCCCCGGAGCTCGGGGGGGACCTCCAGCTCGCCCTGTATCGGCTCGGGGCGCGCGAGTCGTGGCAGATCGACGCCGAGGCGGGGAGCTACTGGTACGTGCTCGAGGACGAGAAGGTGCCGGTGCCGAGCGCGCCGGACGATCGCGAGCGCGTGGAGCGCACCGTGATCGACGTCGCCGAGGGAATCAAGGGCCAGGACTTCGAGCCCCGGCCCTCATACGAGATCTGCAGCTGGTGCGACTACCGGCTGATCTGCCCCGCCTCGGAGGCCTAGATCGGGAGAGCCTTGCAGCGGCGGGCGACGCCGTTCAACCGCCGTCTTCCTGGTCTCCCCGCTGGCGCAGGAAGCGCTGGAAGTCGCTTGCGATCGTCTCGCCCGAGGGAACGTCGTCGGCGAGCTCGATCGCGTCGGCCTGCTCCTGCTCGAGCCTGTGGACGAGCTCCTCGATCTCCGGGTTGGCGGTGACCGCCCGGTCGATCTGCTCGTCGAAGCGCTCCGCGGCCTCCTCCAGCTCGGAGGCCTCGATCGCGACTCCCGTCAGGCCCTCCGACCTGCGCAGGAGGGCGAGCGCGGCCTTCGGGTTGGGGACCGCGGCGACATAATGCGGGACGGCGGCCCACAGGCTCGCCGACGTCAGACCGCGCTTGCGGCACGCGTCGTGAACCACGCCGACGATCCCGGTCGGTCCCTCGTACTTCGAGCGGCTGAGCCCGAGCTGCTCGACGAGCTCGGGGTCGGAGGCGAGTCCCGTGATCGGAACCGGTCGCGTGTGCGCGACGTCGGCGATCAGCGCGCCGAGCGTCACCACCATCTCGACGCCGAGCCGCTCCGCGGCCCCGACCACCAGATCGGTGAAGGTCCGCCACCGCAGATTGGGCTCGGTTCCGCTCAGAAGGACGAGGTCGCGCTCGGCGGTCGGCGCGGGCGCCGAGATCAGCGTGTTCGCGGGCCACTCGATCCGCCGCGTCTGTCCGGCCGTGAGCCGGATCGTCGGACGGGTGTCCTGAAAGTCGAAGAACTCCTCGGGATCGATCCGCGCGAGGATCTCCGAATCGAGCGACACGGCCATCGCCTCGAGGGCCGTGGTGGCCGCGCTGGCGGCGTCGTTCCAGCCGAGAAAGGCGGCGACCAGGGTCGGGCGGCGGAGGTCGGGCGGGTCGCCTTCCCAGATCAGCGGGTCCACCCAACGAGCTTAGAGAATCGCCGTTCCCGTCCGGCCGGGGTTGCAACATCGAGGCCGTGGAGGCTTCGACCGCAAACGGCCGCCCCGCGGTCGCGGAGCTGCGTCCGGGGCAGAGCTTCGAGGGCCGCTTCGCCTGCGTGCGCAAGGACCGCCTCACCGCGCGCAACGGCTCGCCATACCTGTCGCTTGAGTTGCGCGACCGCACGGGCGCAATCCCGGCGCGGGTCTTCCGCGAGGTCGATCGGGTCTCGGCGCGCTTCGAGGCCGGCGACGCGGTCCGGGTGCGGGGGCGCGCCGCGCGCTTTCGAGGCGACCTCCAGGCCGAGCTCGACGACGTCCGCCGCCTCGAGCCCGCGGACTACGAGCCGGCCGAGTTCCTTCCCGCCGCGTACCGCTCGGTCGAGGAGCTCGAGGGATTCCTCGAGCACCTGACGCGGGAGGTGCACGACCCGGCCCTGCGCGCGGTGGTCGATCGCGTCCTGCTCCGCGACCCCGTGGGGCCTGGGTTCCGCCGCGCTCCCTGCACGCGGGCCGGGCATCACGCCTACCTCGGCGGCCTGCTCGAGCACACGGTGTCGGTGGGCACGCTGGCGTTGGAGCTGTGCCCGTTGCATCCGCGGCTCGACTCCGACCTCCTGATGGCGGCCGCGTTGCTCCACGACGTGGGCAAGGTGCGCGAGTTCACCTACGGCGCGGAGTTCGGGCTCACCGAGGAGGGGCGGATGCTCGGCCATCTCGCGATCGGCGCCGAGATCATCGGCGCCGCCGCGGGCGAGCTCCCGGCGGAGCGCCGGGTGGCGCTCCTTCACTGCGTGCTGTCGCATCACGGGACGGACCCCGGCCGGCCCGGAGGGTCCGGATCGGGAGCGCGCGGCCTCGGATCGCCCGAGGCGATGGCGCTGTACCGGCTCAACGCGCTCGACGGCTCGGTCAAGGGCGCTCTGGAGCACGGTTAGTCGTCCGGCGGCGGCGGACGACGCTCGCGCTTGCGCTGCGAGCGAGCACGCTTGTCGGCGAGCCGGCGCTCCCTCGCGGCGGGCGTGGGGCGTGTGTGCCGCCGCCTCTTCGGCGTCGCCAGCGCCGCGG
>JBOGZH010000296.1:0-1559 GCA_050697095.1 Solirubrobacterales bacterium | reverse complement strand
GACGGTCGCGTCGGGGGCGAGCTCGCGCACGAGCGCCGGCGTGCCGTCCACCGAGGCGTTGTCGACGACGATCAGCTCGTCCCCGTCGACGAGCTGCGCCGTCAGCGGCGGCAGCGAGCGGCCCACCGCCCCCCGGCAGTTGTGGGTCACGACCACGACCGAGAGACGCGTGGATCCGCCCACCGTCTCCCTATCGCCTGCCATGCGCATCTGTCCGTTTCCTTGCCATGGGTCGCACAGATTGAAGAGCGTCGGCTTCGAGCGTCGGTTGGCACCGGCATCCCGGCACTCGTGGGCGACTCGAAGCTATTCAGGCGGCTGCCTCGAACTCCCCGAACCTGTCCCGGTCGACGGGCGAGATCAACACGGCCGGGGAGGCCGGGACGCGCACGCGATCTCAGGACGAGTGGTCGATTCGGTAGTCCATAGGCACCAAAATCGACCATTCGCCACCGAGAGACGCGTCAAGAGCCGGCGCCCGGACTCGAACCGGGGACCCCTTCATTACGAATGAAGTGCTCTACCAACTGAGCTACGCCGGCGACGCTCGGGGCCATTCTAGGACGCTCCTACCCATAGGATCGCGTCGGAGACATGGAGGAGCCCTGATGATCCTGCAGCGCGTGGAGCAATCCGACTGGCTCTCGAACGCCTACCTGATCGTCGATCGGCCCGGCGGAAGCGGGGTGCTGATCGACTCAAACGGCGTCACCGAGCCGCTCGTCGAGCGGGCGGAGCGCGAGGGCACCGAGATCACCCACGTGCTTCTCACCCACCACCACTGGGACCACGTCGTGGGGGTCGAGAAGCTCGCGGAGCGCTTCGGCGTCCCCGTGCTCGCGCACGAGCTCTGCGCCGAGCAGCTCGAGGGGAAGGTGAGCGAGACGATCGCCGACGGGGACGAGATCGCCTCGGGCGAGCTGCGGATCGCAGTGATGCACACCCCCGGGCATTGCGCGGACCATCTCGCGCTGCTCTTCGACGGCGAGGACTGCCTCACCGCCGACGTCCTGTTCAAGGGGACGGTGGGCGGCACCCGCGGCGGCGGGCCGACCGGCTTCGAGGACCTGCGCACCTCGGTGATGGACCGGCTGATGGAGCTGCCCCCCGACACGCGGATCCACCCCGGCCACCGCGAGCCCTCGACGGTCGGCGAGGAGTGGGAGTCGAACCCCTTCGTGCGGGTGTGGCGCGGCGTCGAGGAGGAGGGCTCGGAGCCGTGCTCGCTCGGGCCGCCGGACGCCGAGGAGCGCGAGCCCGCGACGCTGGTGCTGTGGGCGCCCGACTACGACGGCGGCAACAAGGCGTGGGTGCGCTTCCCCTCGGGCGAGGACGCGATCGTGGGCGGCTCGCAGGTGAAGCGCGAGCGCTGAGCGGCGCGCCCCGGTGCCACGTCAACCAATGAACGCCCCGTCCTGGCGGCTGCAAGCCGTCGCCTGGCGTCGTCCTCGGTCGCCCAGGTAGCGCTGCTCATGACTATCCGGTTCCGTCAGGTGTCGTGCCTACAGTCGTCATGTGGGCCGGCCAGACTTCCCGCGCAGCATCGTGGACTTCCAGCA
>JBOGZH010000295.1:0-2052 GCA_050697095.1 Solirubrobacterales bacterium | reverse complement strand
ATGCTGGAGCGCTACGGGATCGTCACCCGGGAGATGGTCCTCGCCGAGGGCGTCCCCGGTGGCTTCGCCACCCTGTACGGCGAGCTCTCGAACCTGGAGATGCTCGGGACCGCCCGGCGCGGGTACTTCGTCGAGGGCCTGGGCGGGGCCCAGTTCGCGCTCCCCGGGGCGGTCGAGCGGCTGCGCTCGCTGCCCGATGAGGAGGGGCGACACGTCGTTCTGGCGGCAACCGATCCCGCCAATCCCTACGGCGCGTCGCTGAGCTGGCCCAAGCGCGCTGAGGGCAGACGGCCCAGCCGGTCCCCCGGCGCGTACGTGCTGTTGCGCGACGGCGAGCCGCGGCTCTACGTCGAGCGCGGAGGACGCGGCGTCCTGCGGCTGGACGAGCTCGAGGGCGAGGAGCTGACCGAGTCCCTCCAGGTTCTCGCCGAGGCGGCGGCGGACGGGCGGTTGCCAAGGCTCGCGATCGAGCGAGTGGACGGAGAGCCGGTGATCGGCTCCGGCCTCGAGCCGACCCTGATCGAGGCCGGGTTCTCGCGCCAGCCGCGGCGCCTCGTCGCGTCGGCCTGAGCGCACCTTCGCTCGGGCGATCCGGCCGCCTCGTACCCTCTGAGCATGCCCCCTTCAGCCACCGCCCTGTCGATAAGGGGCCTGACCAAGCGCTACGACGACGGCACCCTCGCCCTGGACCGACTCGACCTCGAGGTGCCCGCGGGTGAGTTCTTCGGCCTCCTCGGCCCCAACGGAGCCGGGAAGACGACGCTGATCAACGCGGTCTGCAACCTGATCCGGGTCACGGACGGCGAGATCGACGTGTTCGGCCAGCCGGCCGCGAGCCTTGACGCGCGGCGCACGGTGGGGCTGGCGGAGCAGGACCCGAACCTGGACCGCTTTCTCACCGTGCGGGAGGCGCTGCTCTACCACGGCGGGTACTACGGGATCACCCGGGCCCGCTCGGCGGAGCGCGCGGAGGAGATGATCGACGTCTTCGACCTGCGCGCGAAGGCCGACGTGAGAGCGCCGAAGCTGTCCGGCGGGATGCGCCGGCGCCTGCTGCTCGCCCGGGCGCTGCTGCACGAGCCGGGGCTGGTGATCCTCGACGAGCCGACCGCCGGGGTCGATATCGAGCTGCGCCGCGAGCTGTGGCGCTACATCCGCATGCTGCACAGCCGCGGGACGACGATCCTGCTCACCACGCACTACCTCGAGGAGGCGGAGGCGCTGTGCGAGGACATCGCCCTGATCACGAACGGGGAGATCGTCGCGCGCAGCACGCCCGAGGGGCTGAAGCAGCAGTTCGGCGCGCGGTCGCTCGAGGACGTCTATCTCAAGGCCGTGCACGAGCCGCGGGAGGCCGTGGCGTGAGGGAGGGCGATTCGCCCGCCGCCGCCGCCTCCGCGGTCCGACCGGAGCCGTGGCGCGGGCTCGCCTGGCTCGCTGCCCGCGAGTGCCTGCGAGTGTCGAAGCTGTGGACGCAGACGATGCTCGCGCCCGTCGTCTCCTCGATCCTCTTCATCCTCGTGTTCGGGCTCTCGCTCGGGACCCGGATCCGTGAGGTGTCGGGGTTCGAGTACGAGGTGTTCATCGTCCCGGGGCTGATCGCGATGGCGATGGCGCAGGCGGCGTACTCGAACAACTCGAGCTCGATCTTCCAGGCGCGCAGCGACCGCTACATCGACGACGTGCTCGCCGCGCCGATGCGTCCCTGGCAGATGAACCTCGGCCTCACGATCGGGGGCGCGTTCCGCGCCGTCCTCATCGGCATCGCCCTCGCGGCGCTCGCGATCCCGCTCACCGGGGCGCCGGTCGAGCGCCCCCTCGCTCTCGCCGCCGCTGTGCTGCTTCTCATCGCGCTGTTCGGCGCGCTCGGCGTCGTGGTCGGGATCTACGCCGAGACCTTCGACCATCACACCTTCGTCAACAACATCGTGATCCTGCCGCTCACCTTCGTCGGCGGGGTCTTCTATTCAGTTGACGTGCTCGCCGCTCCGATGCGCCCGTGGCAGATGAACCTCGGCCTCACGATCGGGGGCGCGTTCCGCGCCGTCCTCA
>JBOGZH010000294.1:0-6455 GCA_050697095.1 Solirubrobacterales bacterium | reverse complement strand
GTCCCCACGACCCTCAACACGTGGGAGGCCGCCTACCTCGCCCCCGAGTTCCAGCTCGCCCGCGGGTGGCTCGGCCAGCTCGACCGCGCCCGCAACAGCGTGTTCTACGAGGGGCGGCTCACGCATGAGCGCTACGAGCGCTGGCTGGAGCGCAACGGGGTGCGCTACGTCGCCCTTCCCGACGCGCCGCTGCAGCAGGACGCCCGCCCCGAGCGTCGCTTGATCCGCGAGACGCCCGCCTACCTGGAGCCCCGCTGGTCGTCGCCGCACTGGCGCGTGTTCGAGGTCGCCGACCCCCGGCCGCTCGTGCGCAGCGCCGACGGCGAGGCGCGGCTCCTGTCCTTGCGACCGGAGTCGTTCACGCTCCGCGTCGAGCGACCGGGGAGGTTCACCGTGCTCGCCCGGCCGTCGCCGTACTGGGAGGAGACGCGCGGCGCCGGATGCATCGGCGGGCGCGGTCGCTGGACGACGGTCTCAACCACCAGCCCCGGCATCGTGCGGGCGGAGATCGGCTTCTCGATGGACGGCGCGTTGCGCTCCGCGGCGCGCTCCTCTCGCACCTGCTAGATGCGCATCGGTATCTGCTCCTGGTGGTTCAACCGCGGTCAGGCGGTCGTCGGTCGCTACCTGCGCTCGGCGCTCGATGAGCTCGGCCACGAGACGTTCGTGCTCGCCCGCCCGACCCGCGGCGGCAACATCCGCCCCTCGTTCGTCGATCGCACCGGCGTGTGGGACCAGCCGGGAGTGACCGAGGCCTCCTCCTACGAGATCCCGGTTGAGGAGTACGAGGACTGGGCCGAGGCCACATCGCCGGAGATCGTCTTCTTCGACCAGAATTACCAGTTCGAGGAGATCGCCACGCTGCGCGAGATGGGTGTGAAGACGGTCGGCCGCTTCGTTTGGGAGGCGTTCGCCCCCGCCGACGTCCCGCCCGCAAGGGGCGCCTTCGACCTCATCTACTCGCTCACCGAGTGCGAGCAGCACCGCTACCGCGAGCTCGGAATCGACAGCCCCAAGGTGGACTGGGGCTGCCACCCGGAGCTTCTCGCGATCGAGCCACGGCGCGATCCATCAACCGTCAGGCTCATATATCCGGGCGGGTTCATGAGCAAGCGCAAGCCGTTCGAGGCCGTGATCGAAGCGTTCTCGCGGGTCGAGGACCCCCGGCTGCGGCTCACCTTCAAGGCGCAGGTCGAGCGCCGGGTGAGGAAGGTCGGCAAGCTCGTCGGGCGCGACCCCCGGATCGAGGCGATCTGGGACGACCTGCCCACCTCGCAGTACCTGCAGCTCTTCGCCGACTCCGACGTCTGCCTCTCCCCGAGCCGCTGGGAGGGGCTCGGGCTGCACCTGTACGAGGCGACCGCGTTCGGGATGCCGATCATCACCAACGACAACCCGCCGATGAACGAGCTCGTCACCGACGGCGTCAACGGCGTGCTAGTGCGCGGGATCGAGTCCGGAACGACGAAGTCGGGGATCGCTGCCTACGAGCCCGACGTCGACGAGCTCGCGGCGGCGATCGAGCGCGTCATTGACGATGGGCTTCGCGCCGAGCTGGGGCGCGGAGCGCTCGCGCTGCGCGAGCGCCGGAGCTGGGATCGCACCGTTCGGGGATACGCCGAGCTGATCGAGCGCGTCAGCCTTCCTCAGCCTCGACCTGCTTCAGCGTCCGACCGCTGATCACCGACTCAGGCTGGGTTCGCGCCGGCCTGCGCCGCGCGTCGGCCTCGTCGTCTCGCGCCTTGATCAGCAGCCAGCGCTCCCTGTCCCCGCCGCCGGTCCGCACCAGCACGTAGCCGCCGGCGAGCTTCTCGCCGTGGAGGCGCACCTTGAGCTCGCCGTCCTCGATCGCCTCCGCCACCGGCACCTCCCTTCCCTCGCGGTCGGTGGTGATGTTCTCGTAGGTGCCCCGGTCCCACACGATCACCGGGCCGGCCCCGTACTCTCCCTTCGGGATCACGCCCTCGAAGTCGGCGTACTCCATCGGGTGATCCTCGGTCGGCATCGCGAGGCGCTTGTCCTTCGGATTGGTCGAGGGGCCCTTCGGAACGGCCCACGACTTCAGGACGCCCTCGGCCTCGAGGCGGAAGTCGAAATGGTCGCTGCGGGCGGCGTGCTGCTGGATCACGAAGATCGGCTGCTCCGAGCGCCGGCGTCGCCGGCTGGAGCCCCGCGGCTCGGGCGTGCGCCGAAAGTCGCGCTTCCCGCTGTATTCCGAGCCGCTCATCGCTCCGCCGCGGATCTGTCCCACGGGGTCGTGGACGATCCCGGGGCGACGAGGTGGGTGAGGGGGCGGTCGAGCCGCTTTCTGACCTCGGCGACGTCGTCGGCGGCCGCCTCGCCGGTGACGAAGACCACCTCCTGGGCCGGATACGAGGCGAGCGTGTCCTCGGTGGCCTGCACCGGGTCGGTGTCCCCCACGCGGCCCGTCGCGTCCACCTGGGCCGCCGCGAGCGCGGCCAGCGACACCGCGAGCCGCTCCTGAGCCCCCAGCCGCGCCCCGCGCAGGTCGGACATCCAGTGAGAGAGCCGGCGGTTGAGCGCCGGGGCGAGCACGAGCACCTCGGGCGGGTGCTCGCGATCCGAGCCGACACTCCGGGCGCCCTTCGTGGCGGCGGCGGCGATCGCCTCGACGGTGGCCGGATCGTCGGCCGGGGCGGTGACCACGACCAGCAGGTGGTAGCGCGAGTCCGTTCTGGAGGCGACCTCGATCGGCTCCTCGTAGCGGGCCCGGGCGGCGAGCACGATGATCGTCGCCGCGACGGCGGCGCCGGCGATGAACCCGGCGCCCGGCCCCCCGAGCAGCACCGCGCCGATGATCGGCACGATCAGCGCCAGCACGATCAGCGGGAGGGTCCAGGCGGGGAGCTCGACGGGGGTGAGCTTCCTCACGTCGGGCGCGCCGAGCCGACGATCAGCGGCCGCACCCACGGCGTCATCCCCGACTTCGGGAAGATGTCCGGCTTCAAGCGCCCGATCTCGAAGCCGGCCGCCGAAAGCATCTCGTCGGTGGACCGGTTGGGGTGGCATCCGCCCGCGATCCAGCCCCACGGCCGCTCGAGCCGGTCCTGCCACCGGGCGAGGCGCTCGCTGTCGGGACTGCGCACGTGCTCCAGGTAGAGCAGCTCCCCGTCGGGCCGCAGCACCCGCCTGGCCTCCGCGGCCGCGCGCTCCGGATCCTCCACGCTGCACAGAACCAGCGTGGCGACGACGGTGTCGAAGCTCGCGTCCTCGAAGGGGAGCTGCTCGGCGCCGGCGTCGACCAGCTTCACGGATGCGGGAGCGGGCGGCTCGGCGGCGAGGTGGTCGCGCAGGCGAGCCGCCATGAACCGGTCGGGCTCGGTGAGTACCAGCTCGACGACCGCGTCCGTGTAGTGAGGGAGGTTGTGCCCAGTCCCCGCTCCCAGTTCGAGGGTCCGGCCGCTCGCATCGCGGAGAAGATCGGCGCGCATGTCCGCCAGGCCGCCCTTCTCGCTGCCGGCGATCATACGGTCCCAGATCGCGGCGAAGAAGCGATGCTCGGGCATGATCGTCTCGGACTCTAGATGGTTGATGCCGTGGCCACGTGCGCCCAGGGAAGCACGTGGCCGAGCAGATCGAGGACGCAGGGCGCGAAGGGTGCTCCCTGCACACGAGCGCCCGAGGACGAAGAGATGCGATGTGCCACGCGCGGCATCCGGGTGGGCGTGGTCGTGGGACCAGTCATCTAGCTTCCCGGGGTGCTCGAGGGGCACCCGGCGAGGCGAGCGAGGGCCGAGCCGGGGCGGTGCGCTCGGCCGCAGGGCGTACGACCCGCTCCGCGAGCGGGGAGGGGATCGGGGCGCGGGCGAGCGCGAGGCCGACGCCGAGAAGGGCCCAGGTCACGGGGTCGATGAGGAAGCCCGCGTAGGCGAGGCTGTGGACGACCATCGCGACGAAGCACGCCACGAGCGCGCCGCGCGGCGCCGGGATCAGCGGCGCCGCCCCAAGCAGCGTGAGGAGGCCCGCGAGGACGACCGCGCCGTAGACCACCAGCCCGAGCCCTCCCTGCTCCGCGGCCACGGTCACGGGCTCGCTGTGCGAGATCGCGCCCCCCGCGGGCTCATCGACGTCGAGGTGGCGCTCAGCGAACTCGCTCTGGAACGAGCCGGAGCCGTACCCGTACGCCGGCCTGTCCCCGGCCAGCTCCAGCCCGCCCGTGATCAGCGATACCCGGCCGCTGGAGCGCACGTCGAGCGAGCGGCTCGAGGTCGGCTCGACCCCCGCAGCGAGCACCAGCGCGACGGCGGCGATCGCCATTACCGCGCCGGTCGCGAGCGCCCAGCGAACCCCCCAGCGCAGCGCGACGAGCGCGATCAGGCCCGCGACCAGGGCGAAGATGCTGGACTGCGAGAAGCTCAGCGTCAGCCCGGCGATCAGCACCACGCATCCCACGCCGGCGGCGATCGCGCGATCGGAGCGCTCGGTCCAGACCATGTATGCCGCCGCGGCGAGCGCGGCGAGGATCAGGTAGCGCCCGAACACGTTCGGATCCCAGAAAAGGGAGTTGACGCGGAAGTACACGTGGACCTCGTTGCCCGCGATCACGGTCGGGTTCCAGAACAGCTCGCGCGCCCCGAACTGCCACACGCCAACGGCGACGAAGAGCAGGCCCTCGAGGAAGACGATCGCAAACAGCGCGGTGAGCAGGTTCGAGGTCCATCGCACCTCGAGCAGCAACGCCAGCAGGACCGCGAAGGGGACGAAGAAGAAGCAAACGGTCTCGGTCGCCTTCGAGAGGTCGCCCGAGTACGCGCTCTGGAGCGCGTACAGGACGAGGAAGCCGGCGAGCAGCCACGGCAGGACCGTGGCTGCGATCTCAGGAAGGGTAGGCGTCCCTTCCCGTCCCGCGCGACGGCGGAAGCGGGAGCGGAGGACGTCGCGCGATTGATTCCAGGCCGCGATCGCCGCCGCCGCCGTCCCCGAGGCGATCACCAGGTACAGCGGGATCAGCAGGTTGGAGGTCTCCCCGCCGAGCTCTACCGGGATCCGGAACGCGAGCACCCCGAAGGCGAGGAGCGGGAGCGCCGCGGGCCAGCGGAGAATCGCCGCGGTCAGCACCGAGATCCCGACCAAGGCGATGACCGCTGCCGCCGCGAGCTGCGCCGGGGTGTCGCGCAGCTCGCGGAAGCGCCCCGTGTCCCACACGTCTCCCGCAACGAGGGCGGGAACGAGCACGAGGGCGAGCACCATCGCCGTCGCGCGCAGTCGCGGCGGGCGGGCGACGAGCCCGGTGGCCGCAGCGGCGCACGCGGCCAGCACCCCGAGCCACTCGAGCGCCTCCACCGTCAGCCCCCTCCCCCCGCGCTCCGGGTCCCTCGCACCCTGATCGCGCTCTGCTCGGGGATGATCTCGCGATCCTGGTCGCGGAGCAGGATCTCGATTCGATAGAGGCCGGGCGGCGCAAGCTCACCCGCGTTCGTACTACCGCTCCAGTGGAATACCTGCTCCGTGTCGTCGCCGGCCAGCGAACCACCTTCGAGCAGCGTCTTCACCGGATCCCCGGCGCGATCGACGATCTGCACCACCGAGTCGTCGCTGGAGCGCCGCTGGCGCCACTCGATCCGCGCTTCCTGGTGGTCGGCCGGTGAGAATGAGTCCGTGGCCTCGACGAGGTCGAGCACCTCTCCTCGCTGCCTCGCCTCCTGAATCACGGCGAGCGACGCGAGCGCCACGAGCGCCACCACCGTGAGCAGAATCCCGGCGAGGTATGGAGGCGCGACCGCGTCGGAATTGGCCTGCACGCGGCCAGATTACCCGGGAGCGACGGGTGGTTTGCGAAAAACGCTGCCCCGCTAGAGCTGAGCGCGGTCCTCGCCGGCGACCACGACCACGTCGGCGCCATCCGACAGGGCACTCGTCTCGGAGTCGATCGGCGAGACCATGTCCACACCGAGGTCGCGGGCCACCGATTGGGCCTCCTCCTCGTGGCCGCGCTCGAAGACGACGAAGGTCTCCTCGGTCGGCGACTCGCTGTTGGTGACGGCGCCGAGCGCGTATCCGTTCGTCTCGACATCGTCGCCCACCTTGGCGGCGAGGCCGGCGACGGCGGTCCCGTTCAGGACCGCGACCTCCACGTCTCCCTTGACGACCCCGCGCTGCTCGACGGTTGGCTCCGGCGCGGAGCCGACGTTGTCGCCTCCGCCCGCGATCTGGAGCGAGACCAGCGCCACCCCGAGGCCGACGACGAACACGCCGGCGACGATCCACACGAGCTGGCGGGCGTTCGGTCCCCGGCTGAGCCAGCGCCTCCACGCGGGCTGCGCCGCGAGCGCCGCTCGCTCCCGCGTGATCCGGGTGGCGGCCCGCCGGTCCGCGGTGACACGCTCGGCGGGGGTCCGCACCGCCATCGCCTCCGCATCGCGGGCCGCCGCCTTCACCTCCTCGCGCGCCGCCTGGGCCTCGCCAGTCGCGCGGGCCACCGCCGCCTGCTGCGC
>JBOGZH010000293.1:0-5983 GCA_050697095.1 Solirubrobacterales bacterium | reverse complement strand
AGCGGGCGGATCGCGCCCCTGCATGGGCTCGCGTTCGGGATCGCGCTCGGCGCGCTCGCCGTGATCGTGCTCGCGGTTGCCGTCAACGCGCTCGCCGCCGGGCTGGCGCTCGGCGGGCTGCTCGGCTACGCGGTCGTCTACACGTTGTGGCTGAAGCCGCTCACCCCGCAGAACATCGTCATCGGCGGCGCGGCGGGGGCGATCCCACCGCTGGTCGGCTGGGCGGCGGCTACGGGCGGGCTCGACCTCGGCGCGCTCGCCCTCTTCGCGGTCGTCTTCTTCTGGACCCCGCCGCACTTCTGGGCCCTGGCGTTGCTGATCAAGGATGACTACGCTCGCACCGGGGTGCCGATGCTGCCCGTGGTTCGCGGTGAGACCGCGACCCGGCACCAGATCCTCGCCTACGCGATCGTGCTCGTCGCCGTGACGGGGCTCCCCGTCGCGGGCGGGCTGTTCGGCCTCCCCTACCTGACCGCCGCGCTCGCGCTCGGCGGCGCGTTCATCGGCCTCGCCGCGTGGCTGTGCGTGCGGCCGTCGCGCCCCGCCGCGCTGCGCCTCTACCTCGCCTCGCTCGCTTACCTGGCGCTTCTGTTCGCCTTCATGGCGCTGGACCGAGCGGTCTGGTAGAAAGAGGCCGCGTGGATCGCCGCGGCGCCTATCGCAACCTCCGCGCCGGGATGCTTCTGTGTGCGCTCGCGATCTTCACCTTCGGGATGACCTTCGCCTTCGCGGTCCTCTACATCGCTTGATTCCATGAGCCCCCAGCGCGGCCTACCTCCCGAGCCGACCGAGCTGGTCTACCTCCCGAAGCCGTCGTGGCTTCCCGCCTTCGCCGCGCTCGGGATCGCGCTCGTCATCGTCGGGCTGTTCGCGTGGTGGGTGTACGGGGCGATCGGGGCGATCATCGCGCTGGTCTCGATCATCGCCTGGATCAGGGACTCCGCCGCGCAGACCTCGCGCCTCCCGATCGAGCAGCGGCCGCGCTCGGCCGTGCTCCCCGCCGTCCCGCTGCGCCGCCGCGACTAGTGCCGCAGCAGACTCAGCCGACCGCTTCCTGCTCCGGCGGGGTCATCCCGGACGTCGCGCCCTCCGAGGTCCACACCCGCATGATGTCGCGCATCGAGAGCACGCCCACCGGATTCCCGCCCTCGACGATCACGAGATGGCGGATCCCCCGCTTCGCCATCTCGGCGGCGGCGCGCTCCAGGCTCCAGTCAGGGGCGGCGGTGATCACCGTGTCGCGCATGTGATCGGCGACCCGCTCGGCGTCGGGATCCTCCCCGCGCCCGACCGAGTTGAGGATGTCGCGCTCGCTGAGGATCCCCGGCCCCGGGGCCTGCTCGTCGATCACGACAGCCGCACCGATCTCCCTGTCGGCCATCAGCCGGGCCGCGTCGCGGAGCGTGTGACCGGGCCCCACGGTCAACACCACGCTTGTCATGCCTTCGCGTACTTCCATCGCACCCCCATCGACGAGGACGAACCGATCGTGCCGATTGCCGCAACCTTATACGAATGGAGCGCGCTGACAAGGCAGCGGGTCTCGCGTTCCCCCCGAGATAGGATTGCCGCCCCGTGTCGGTCCCTCGAGCCAAGCTGCTCGGCGTCCCCGCCGCCGTCGTCGCGGCGGCCGCGCTCGCCGTGCTGCCCGGATGCGACCTGCAGGAGGACGCCGACCTCGACAACGGGCGGACGCTGTTCGTGGAGCGATGCGGGACCTGCCACGCGTTCAAGGAGGCGGGGACGCAGTCCGAGGTCGCCCCCGACCTCGACGCCGCCTTCCAGGCCGCGCGCAACACGGGCATGGACAGCGACACCATCGAGGGCGTGGTCGAGTCTCAGATCGGGAACCCGCGCTTCACCGAGCCCGACAGCCCCGCCTTCATGCCGGCGAACCTGGTCGAAGGCGAGGACGCGAAGGACGTCGCCGCCTACGTCGCGGAGTACGCCGGCGTGCCGGGCGTGGAGCCGCCGATCCCGCCCGACGCCCCACCGGGCGCCGAGGTCTTCCTCTCCCAGGGATGCGGGAGCTGCCACACGCTCGCCGCGCTGGGCGACATCGCCACCGGGACGGTGGGGCCGAACCTCGACGAGGTGCTCCCCGGCCAGAGTCCGGAGGAGGTCGAGCAGTCGATCGTCGACCCGGAGGCCGGGACCACCCAGGGCTTCCCGTCCGGCGTGATGCCCGACACGTACGGCGACCTGCCCCAGAAGGACCTCCAGGAGTTGGTCGACTTCTTGCTCGAGTCCGCGGGCAAGGGTCAGTAGCGGAGCCGGTCCCGCCAGAAACCCCGCGACGGCGGAGGCGGGAGCAGTAGAAGAAGTGCGCGGCGGTCGCGCCATCGCCGCTCGACGACGACCTCGACTAGCTGCGAACCGGCGCCTCGGCCTCCAGGTCGACGACGACGTGCGTGACCGGGAGCTCGACCTCGCTCCGGGCACGATCCACGACCCCGCGCTCGAGCCACCGCGAGCGCCGGGGTGGGTGGGTGGAGATGATCACCTCGTCGGCGGGAAAGGTCCGCAGCGCATCCTCGATCGCCACGTTGGGATCGGAGTCACCCACCTCGCCGCGGGCCCGCAGCCCCAGCGCCTCGATTGCCCGGACCGAGTCGTTTTGGCGGCGCCTGGCGGCCTCGATCGCGGCGTCGACGTCGGAGGCCCAGTGCTTGACCGCGGAGGTCAGCGCCGGGGTGACGACGAGGATCTCGCTGTCGCGCCCCCTGCAGCGGTACCGGATCTCGCTCAGCAGCGCGCTTCCCCCAACCGTCTCGTTCGCGACCACCAGCACGCGGTGAAGGGCGCCGTCACCGTGCGCGACCTCGGCCTTGGGGCGCTCGCTCCCCCGCGAGCTGCGCCACGCCGCGCCGATCCCCACCCCCACCAGCGCCGCGGCGAGCACGACCCCGAACTCGGGACCGGCGAGGAGGCTGAGCGCGATCACGGCCGCCGCCCCCGCCCCGATCGTCATCACGAAGCGGAACGCGTCGGCCTCGGATCGCAGCGGGTTGTGCACCCAACCCTTCTACCACTTCCTCGGAGACCGGAGGCCGTCTCAGCTGCCGCGGCACCGCGGCTGATCGAAGGTGACGGAGACCGCGCCGTCGGGCGCGAGCCACCTGTCGACGATGCTTCGCGCAATTGCCGGTGTCGAGCTGGTCGACGACCGCTTGCAGTCGCTTACTCATCGCCCCCGTGACGTTGCCCGAGCGGACGATCCCCGCCGGTACCGGGTGGGAGCTCGTCCGGGAGGCCAAAGATCCGAAAGACCTCGCGCGTGCGAAAGGCAATGACGTCGGCGATCCGTGCGCCGCGCAGGGTGAGCACGTCGAGCGCGATCGGCAGCCAGCTCCCCTCTTCCGGACGCCATTGATAGGTGCCCAGCGCCAGCTGCCCGTTTGCGCGTGTCGGGACGTAGCGCAGGCGCGGAGGCGGCCCGCCGGGCATGAGCCACGAGTCGGCGATCGCCTCGCGGCCGCGGTACCAGCTCGCGTAGGGCGGCATCTCGAACGTGGCGTCATCGGTCAGCAGGGCGAGGATCGCGTCGACGTCGTCATTCTCGAATGCGTCGATGAAGCGCTCCACGATCTCGCGTACGCCCTCGTCGCCGAGCGCCCGCAGGGTGGCCTGCTGGCTTTGCTCGGGGAGCCGCTCGTCGACGGCCCTGCGGGCGCGCTGCAGGGCGCTGTTGACGGACGCGACCGTCGTGTCCAGCAAATCGGCGACCTCGCGCGCCGAGAAGCCGAGCACCTCGCGAAGGATCAGCGCGGCGCGCTGTCGCGGCGGAAGATGCTGGAGCGCCGCGACGAAGGCGAGCTCGACGCTCTCGCGCTGCTCGTAGCGAGCCTCGGGACCGGCAAGCCCGTCCTCGAGGCCGAGCTTCTCGTCCGGGTAGGGCTCCACCCACACCGACTCGGCGAGCGGCTCGCCGGGGGTGTGGTGTGGATCCGACGCCGGGCCGTAGTCGATCGGGAGCACCCGCTTGGGCCGCCGTGCGATGGCGTTGAGGCAGGTGTTCGTCGCGATCTTGAAGAGCCAGGAGCGGAGAGCGCTTCGGCCCTCGAACCCGGGCAGCCCGCGCCATGCGCGCAGAAGGGCGTCCTGGAGGGAGTCCTCGGCGTCGTGGACCGAGCCGAGCATCCGGTAGCAGTGCGCGTGGAGCTCGCCTCTGTGCGGCTCCACGAGGCGGCGGAAGGCGTCCTCGTCGCCGCCGCGAGCCGCCTCGAGCAGCTCTCGCTGCCGCACCGTCGACCCTGTGGGGGTGGCGCCCATCATCACGACAATAGACCCATGAAGGGGGCCGAACTCATCGCTCCGGCCGATGATTTTCGAGGCCGGCGTCGGTCCAAGAAGACAGGGCATGCCCCCACCCCCCACTCATCCGGTCGTCCACCTGGAGCTGCACACCGGCAATTTGCCGCGTGCCTGCGCCTTCTACACGCAGCTGTTCGGCTGGCGCGTGGAGAGGATCGACGCGGGCGGCGGGTCCTACCTGGCGCTCGACCTGGGCGACGGAATCGAGGGCGGCGTCGTCGAACAGGACACGGAGCGCCCGCTGTGGCTGCCCTACGTCGAGGTCGCCGAGATCGCCGAAGCGACCGAGAGCGCGCGCCTGCTCGGGGCCTCGGTGTCGCTGGAGCCCCGGGAGGGTCCAGCGGGCTGGCGAAGCGTCGTCGCCGCGCCCGCGGGCGCGGAGGTCGCGCTGTGGCAGCCGAAGGCCTAAAACGCGCTTCGCTGTTCGACGAGGGTGATCGTGTTGCCCTCGGGGTCGGTGATCGCCGCGAACAGCACCTTGTCGGACGTCGTATCGTCGATCGCTTCGGGAGTGAGGCCTCGTTCCTCGTGCACAGCCACCTCCCTCTTCAGATCGTCGACCGAGAGAGTCAGCAGGGCGCTGCCGGCGCGGTCGGCATCGCGGATCACCTGGATCGATCCGGTCTCGGCGAAGTGCCACTCGGCCAAGCCGTCCATCGGGCGGTCGTCGGCTGGGCGTCCCAGGAGGCGCTCGTACCAGGCGAGCGCCGAGTCGAAGTCGGCCACGGCGATCCCTGCAAGGACTTGTGTGATGGGCATGGGTCGTTCCTCCTCGTCGCGGTGCGGTTTCGATCGTTCTCACACTTAGGACCTCGGGGCGCCGTGAGACTCATCGCTGACGCCCGTCGGGCTTCGCGCGGTGCGACACTCCGTCGGAGGAGGAGAACTCCATGGGGTGTCGAGCTGGCGAAGCGCGGCTGGCAGGTAACGGGTGTGGACGTCGTTCCGAAGGCCCTGCGCCGCGCGAGCGAGCGAGCGGAGAAAGCCGGTGTCGAGATGCGGCTCGTCGAGGGCGACGTGACGAAGCTCCGGACCACCGACGTGGGCTCCGGCTTCCCGTTCCTGCTCGATTTCGGCTTGTTTCACGACGAGCTGACGGACGGGCAGCGCGAGGCGATGGGCCGGGAGGTGAGCGCGGTCGCCGCCCCGGGGGCGACGCTCCTGATGGTGGCATGGGCGCCGGGGCGCCGGGGCCCGCTGCCGCGTGGCGCGAGCCGCGGCGACATCGAGGCCGCCTACCTCGAATGGCAGGTGATCGACGAGGAGGCCGTAGACATCTCCGGCGCGCCGTTCTTTCGGTTTGTGCGGAAGGCCGACCCGCGGGTCTACCGCCTCCGGCACGCGTGACGCGCGCGGCTCCTGCTTCCGGGTCAACTTAGACTGGGCCTGTGCCAGGAGTGATTCCCCAGAAGCCGGGCTGTCGTCGTTGCGGCACCCCCGTGGAGCCGCTGCATCGCTGCCCCAAGTGCAGGCGGCGGTCGATTCTGGCCTTCTTCCTCCCGCGCGGTTGGGCGCGGTGGTAGGGCTGCTCCTGAGCGAGATGCGCGGCCTTGCCCTGCCGGCGGTGTACGTCCTTGACGGCCCGCTCGGGGTGCAGAATGATCAAGCCTCGTCCCAAGCGAGGAGAGCACAGTGGCAGCGATCGTGGAGAGCATCGAGATTCGGCGTC
>JBOGZH010000292.1:0-5223 GCA_050697095.1 Solirubrobacterales bacterium | reverse complement strand
CGTTCCGGCGCGCCGAGGTCGGCTTTCACGAGGTCGAGCTGGAACAGAACCTGTGGGCGATCTCGATCGATCCCGACGAGTCGATGCGGGAATACGTCCTGATCCAGCTCAAGGTGCGGGCGATGCGGGACATGCTCTTCCGCAGCCGGTTGTTCACCTACCTCGCCGCGGCGACCCCGGGTCTGAAGGAGCTGGTGACGATCGGGAAGATCTGGGAGCTCGCCCAGCTCGACCGCAGGGTGCGGAAGGGCGCCAAGTACGACCTCGTGCTCGTCGACTCCCCGGCCACCGGGCACGGGATCGGCTTCCTTCAGACGCCGCGGACGTTCGCCGGGATCGCCCGGGTGGGACCGATCCGAAACCAGGCCCAGGCCCTGGACACGTTCATCACCGACCACGGACAGACGGGGGCCGTGATCGTCGCCCTACCGGAGGAGATGCCGGTGAACGAGTCGGAGCTGCTCGAGCGCGAGCTGACCGGCACGGTCGGGGTCTCGGTCGACCGCGTGTACATGAACGCGCTGTACCCGGAGCGGTTCTCCGAGTCGGACGCGGAGCGGCTCGACGAGGCGGCCGACTCCCTCAACGGAGGCGCGCGGGCGGCGGTCCGCGCCGCGCTCAGCGAGCGCCGGCGCGCGGTCGCGCAACGCTGGCAGCTGGAGCGGCTCCGGGATCTGGTCGAGACGCCGGTGAGCACGCTCCCGTTCGTCTTCGAGCCGGAGCTGGGCGTGGCCGGGGTCGAGCGGCTCGCGGGGGAGGTCGCCTGAGGTGTCAGGGGTGGCGGAGCTCTTGGACGGAAAGGACGTGTGCATCTGCGCCGGCTCGGGCGGGGTCGGAAAGACGACGAGCGCCGCCGCGATCGCCGCCGGGATGGCCGCGCGAGGAAAGAAGGTCGCGGTGCTGACGATCGATCCCGCGAGGAGGCTCGCGGACTCGCTCGGGCTGCCCGAGCTGGGGAACACCGAGCGTCGCGTGGCCCCGAGCCTGTTCGAGTCCGAGGACGTCGAGACACCGAACGGCGAGCTGTGGGCGATGATGCTCGACGCCAAGGCGACCTTCGACGAGCTGATCGCGAAGCACGCGCCCGACGAGGAGACGCGCGACCGGATCCTCGAGAACCGGATCTACCGGGAGATCTCGAACGCGCTCGCGGGCTCGCAGGAGTACATGGCGATGGAGAAGCTGTTCGAGCTCCACCAGGAGAACCGCTACGACCTGCTCGTCCTCGATACGCCCCCGACGCGCAACGCGCTCGACTTCCTCGACGCTCCGCGACGCCTCACCCAGTTCATCGAGGGACGCTCGCTACAGGTGTTCATGCGCCCCACGGGCCTGGGGATGAAGCTGTTCGGCCGCGGCACGTCGATGATGTTCTCGGTCCTGCGGCGGTTGACCGGCGTCGATCTGCTCGAGGACATCGCGGAGTTCTTCCAGGCGTTCAGCGGCATGGTCGGGGGGTTCCAGGAGCGCGCCAAGCGGGTGAACGAGCTACTCGCCGACCGCAGGACCGCGTTCCTCATCGTCTGCGGTCCCCAGGGGGAGCCGATCGAGGAGGCGGTCTACTTCCACCGCAAGCTCGTCGAGGCGAGGCTGCCCTTCGGGGGCGTGATCGTGAACAAGGTCCACTACGAGAGCAAATACGAGATCGGCCCCGGCGAAGACGTGCTCGGCGACCTGGAGGGGGTGCTCGGCGACCCCGGCCTCGCCGCGCGGGCGGCCGAGAGCCTCGCCGATCACCGCGCGCTCGCGGCCCGGGACCGGCGCAACATCGAGCGGCTCAGGGCAGAGCTTCGGGCCCGGCCGGTGATCATGGTCCCCTACCTTGACGAGGACGTCCATGACCTCCGTGGGCTGATGGAGGTCAACCGCTACCTATTCGCAAGCGGCGCGGAGCGCGAGGCGCTCGCCGCGTCGCGTTGACCCCACGACGAAGGACGCGAAGCCGAGTACGTCGCGGGATTGGCTTTCAGACTCGGGCGCGGCGGCGGCGGTCGTACTGGAGCTCCGCGACGCCCCACTCGGTCGTCTCGGGGCGCGGGAACAGGTGGCGCACCCGCCTCCGTGCCCGGTCGCGGTCCGCCGGACGCTGGTCGAGGAGCTTCAAGGCCTCGGGCCGCTCGGGCCAGTCGAGGGTCGTTCCGCGAGAGTCGACCTCGCTGAGCCAATCGTCCCGCTCGACCCTGCGCTTGCGAGCCGCGGGCTGCTCCACGACCTCCGGCTCGACCTCCGGGGGGCGCGATGGGTTGCGCTTGCGGGCAGCCATAACCACCCTGGTTTCGCGCTCGGAGTCGATCTCCTGCATCGCGCCCTCCTCGCCCTCCGCGCCTGGATCGCGGGTTGCAGGCTGCTCGGGCTCGATCGCGCCCCACTCGGCGGTCGCCCCCCGCAGCTCGGGGGCGCCCTCGCCTGCGGAGAGGCCGTCGGCGAGCAGCTCCTCGTCCGCCGCCGCACGCAGATCGATCCCGCGCCGCCCGCTCGCGACGTCCCTGAGCAGCGCGCGCGTGCGCTCCTCGAGCCCGGCGACGAGCGCGAGCGGGCTCGTGCCGTCGGCGTGCGGCAGCTCGCCGCGCATCAGGGAGCGTTCCAGCGCGAGCGCCCGCTCCACCTCCGACTTCACGGCGGGCCGCTCGCCCGGCTCCGCGCACAGCGCGGCTACCCGCATCGCTAGCCCGACGTCGGCGCCGCCGCCGTCGAGCAGGTAGCGCAGCGTCAGCACGTAGTCGCTCAGCGCCTCGAGCAGCGCCGGGCGCTCGAGACCGGCCTCGAAACGGGAGATCGCCCGCGCGAAGGTGCCGGCCGGCCCCGGCCCCTCGGGGGAGACGCCGCCGATAGGCGCGCCGCGCTTGGCGAGCGCGCGAGAGAGGGCGGCGAGATCTCCGAGCTCGGCGTCGGTGAGGCGGTAGCCGCCGGGGCGGGGTTGCGCGGACCCGGTAACGAGCCGGCGCCACCGATCTCCGGGCGTCCGCGCCCACGCGTGGGGCCCGAGGCCGACGCCGCCGGCCTTGAACAGGCGCAGCGCCCGCACGAGCTCCCGCAGGGCGGCGCCCGGCGGGACACCGTCCGAGCCGCCGGGGTATGGCTCGGGATCGTCCCAGGCCTGAGCGGGCCCCCGCACGATCGCGAGGAACTGGGGCTCCCAGGCGCCCCGCCGGGTGCCCTCGGTGCGCCGAATCTCGTCCGGCACCTCGACCACGTCCGCCCGGATCAGCGTCACGTTCTCGAGCGCGAGGCGCGTGGTCGGCATGTGAAAGCCGATCAGCGGGGCGACGACCTCGGCGTTCCCGTCCGAGGTGGCCTCCGCGGCGCCCTCGAGCTCTCTGAGCGCCGCGGGGAGCCGCTCTCCCTCGAGCGAGAAGTCGGAGGAGCCCTCCCAGACGCGGGACAGGAACATCACCGCGGCAGCCTCCGCGCGCCGATCCTCGGCATCGGGGACCGGTTCTGAGAGCTGCTCCAGATACGGGCCCGCGAGCGAGGCCTCGCGGATCGCCGCGCAGGCCCTGGTGAAGGCGTCGAGATCCGAGAGCACGGCGGCGTGCTCGCGCACGAATCGCCCGCTCATCGGGGAGTACTGCGCGAAGGGCGAGCCCTCGCCCGGTCCCACGACCTCGAAGGGGACGTCCTCGCCGGAGCGGAGCAGCCCGCGAAGCCGCTCGGCCGCATCGCGTGCGAGCGTCTCGAGACTCTCTCTCACGACGAGGTCATGCACGTCAGCCGACTTCTCGCGGGCCCGACGCGCTCCTCCGGATGCAGCGCGCGTTGCAGGGCCGCCCGCCAGATACCGTGCCGAGCCGTGGAGGGCGGCGAAGCAGACCGCGGTGCCGCGGACGCGGTAGAGCCGTCGCTCGGCCTGCGCGAGCTGGGCGCCGCCGGGCTTACCTCGGTGCGCGGCGGGCTCCGCGCGCTGTCCGACTTCGACCCGAAGGAGTGGCGCATCCTCGCGCCGCTGATGTTCGTCGGCTTCTTCGAGGTGTACGACCTCACGGTGCTGACGATGGGAGCGCCGCACATCGCCGATGGGCTCGGGGTCTCGATCGCCCTTTTCGGCGTCGGGGTGGCGGTGATCCGCCTCGCTGCGCTGGGCAGCATCCCGATCCTGCGCGCCGCCGACCGGATCGGCCGGCGGACGATGCTGCTGATCTCGATCGCCGCGTTCACCGCCGCGACGGGGTTGACGGCGCTCGCCTGGGGCCTGGCCGCATTCGTCGCGATTCAAATCGTCGCCCGCGCCTTCCTCACGACCGAGAGCTCGCTGGGCGGTGTGGTGATCGCCGAGGAGGTCCGCCGGGAGCGCCGCGGCGCGGCGCTGTCGCTGGTCGGGGTGATCAGCTTCCTCGGGCCCGGGCTCACCGCGCTGGCGATTCTCGCCGTTCCGCTCACCCCGCTCGATTGGAGGATCTTCTACGTGATCGCGCTCCCGCCCCTGTTCGTGATCGCCTACCTGCGCCGCAACCTCGGGGAGACCACGGCGTTTTCGGTGGCTCGAACCGACGAGCGGATCCAGCCGGCCCTGATCCCCCACGTGCCCCCGCCGTACGGATCGAGACTGCGCCGCATCGCTACCGTGTTCGGCGTCGCCGGGGCGATCCAGACGGCCGCCTTCTTCTATTCCTCCGCACTGGCCCAGGACGAGTACGGGTGGCAGGTCCTGTACACGGCGACGATCCTCACCGCCGGTCCGTTCGCCCTCGCCGGCTTCCTGCTAGGCGGGCCGGGGAGCGACCGCGTCGGCCGTCGTCCGGTGCTCGCCGCGGCGCTCGTGCTCGGGGTGCTCGCGAACCTGATGATGTTCAGCGAGGTGCGCCCGCTGTTCACGCCGGGGTTCTGGGTGGCGGCGGCCTCGAACGCCGCCGTGCTCGCGGTCGGCTACGCGTACCTGGCCGAGCTGTTCCCGACCGAGCTCCGTGCGACCCTGACGTCGATCGTGATCGCGGCGCAGATCGCCGGGGGGTCGCTCGGGCTGCTCCTGATCGGGGCGCTGGCCGGTGCGGTCGACACCTCGCTGCAGCTCGTGGTCGGAGGGCTGCTCGCCACCCCTGTGATCCTGTTGCTGCGCGGGCTGCCGGAGACGCGCGGCGTGGACGTGGTCGAGACCTAGTTGTAAGACCCGACCACGTTGTTCCCCTGGAACTCGAGTAACCGCGCCATTGGCGGCCGGTGGCCGAGGGAGCCGTGTCTTCGGCGGCGATTGTAGAAGTCGAGCCAGGCGGCGAGCGCGGCGGTGCG
>JBOGZH010000291.1:0-2264 GCA_050697095.1 Solirubrobacterales bacterium | reverse complement strand
CATTGCTTCTGCTCAGGAGGCCGGATCGATCAAGGCCGAGGACGTTGTGCTTGCGCTCGGGGAGCTCGAGCTGGATGCGGCGCAGCTAGACGAGGTCTTCGGTGCGCTGGAAGAGCTCAACGTCGACGTCGTCAGCGAAGACGAGGAGGAGAGTGAGGCGCAGCCGCAGCGTGAGGTCTCGACCGACGCGCTCCAGCTGTTCCTCAAGGACATCGGCAAGGTCCGGCTCCTCACCGCTCAGGAGGAGGTCGATCTCGCGAAGCGGATCGAGCGCGGCGATCTCGACGCGAAGCAGAAGATGGTCGAGTCGAACCTGCGGCTCGTCGTCTCGATCGCGAAGAACTACCGCAACCAGGGGCTGCCCTTCCTCGACCTGATCCAGGAGGGGACGCTGGGCCTGGTGCGCGCGGCCGAGAAGTTCGACTACCGAAAGGGCTTCAAGTTCTCGACCTACGCGACATGGTGGATCCGCCAGGCGATCGCTCGCGCGCTCGCGGACAAGGCGCGCACGATCCGGATTCCCGTCCACGTGGTCGAGAAGCTGAACAAGATCGGCCGCGCGGAGCGAAAGCTCGTCACCGAGCTGGGACGCGAGCCGACCCCGGAGGAGATCGCGGAGGTGACCGGGATCGAGCCCGAGGAGGTCGATTCGATCAAGCGCTCGGCGCAGGCGCCGGTGTCGCTGGAGAAGCCGGTCGGCGACGAGGAGGAGTCCGAGTTCGGCCAGTTCATCGCCGACGAGAAGGCGGAGTCCCCGTACGAGCGCGCCGCCGACATCCTCACCAAGGAGGCGCTGCGCGAGGCGCTTGAGAACCTCTCCTACCGGGAGCGCCGCGTGCTCGAGCTGCGGTACGGACTCGGCGGCGAGCACCCGCGGACCCTCGACGAGGTCGGGCGGACCTTCAACGTCACGCGCGAGCGGATCCGCCAGATCGAGAACCAGTCGTTGAAGAAGCTCCAATCGCTCGCCGAGGCGCAGAAGCTTCGCGAGGTCGCGTAGCGCTGCCGGCGGACGCCGGGCACACGGCCTCACTCGCAACCCCTCGGCCGCCGCTGTGCGACGGCCTCGGGGCCGCGCAAAACGTTCGGCCGGAACCCGGCGCCCGCCGCCACCGGAGCTCACAAGAGTCAACCCCCGAGGAGGAACCAATCACCACCACGACCACCAAGACCCGTCGCGCCCAGTGGACCTGTTCGCGGTGTCAGATGACCAGCACGTGGACGAACGGCCTCGAGGACGACGCCACCGTGCCGCCCAACTGGTTCACCGACGACAACGGTGATCACTTCTGCCTCGTCTGCCGCCGTGAGCGCGCGGTCGAGATCGCGCTCGCCGCGGCCGACGAGCTCGGCACGGAGGCCCGCGCCAAGCTGCGCTCGACCACCGTGGTCGAGTTCGAGATCGAGCGCGATCCGGAGCGCCCCGAGGGCGAGATCGCCCGCGCCGCCCGCACCTCGATCGGGGCCGTGCGCAAGGCGCGCAAGCGGCTCGAGGATTCCGGCGGCGGCTGAAGCGATCGGTGCCTGAAGGGCGCCTCGTGCCTATGCTTCAGTTCGTATAGCTTTGGCTATACTGGTGTTTGCGGCTTTCGGGCATTGCCTCCCGGACGCCCGGAGGCCAAGTCTGATGATTGATTCCGATTGCCCCGTATGTCGTTGCTCGGAGATCATCTCCGGGAAGTGGACGCTCCTCGTGATTCGCGATCTCGCCGACGGCGCTCGGCGCTTCTGCGAGCTCGAGCGCTCGCTTGACGGGATCAGCCCCCGCACTCTCTCGCTTCGCCTGAGGGGGCTGGAGGCGCACGGCGTCGTCGTGCGGCACACCTATCCGGAGGTTCCGCCGCGAGTCGAGTACGCCCTCACCGAGAAGGGCGAGGCGCTGGTGCCGCTGATCGAGGACATGCGCACGTACGGGCGGGAGTGGCTGGCCGAGGACGCCGCCGTTCCCGCGAAGGTTCACGCGGCAGCCTAGTACACACGACCGTAAGCTCGGTCGTGCTCAGGCGAGCGAAAGCCGAGCCTGGCCAGGACGCAGGGAGGCCGCATAGCCGTGCGCTATGCGGCCGACCGAGGACGCCGCCAGGCGCAGGCTTGCAGCCGTCTGAGTGCGGGCGAACTTGCGGACGGGTGTACTAGGTGTAAGACCCGACCACGTTGTTCCCCTGGAACTCGAGTAACCGCGCCATTGGCGGCCGGTGGCCGAGGGAGCCGTGTCTTCGGCGGCGATTGTAGAAGTCGAGCCAGGCGGCGAGCGCGGCGGTGCG
>JBOGZH010000290.1:0-4916 GCA_050697095.1 Solirubrobacterales bacterium | reverse complement strand
GAAGTCGACCTCGGCGAGCGCCTCGTCCACGAGCCGGCGCTGGTCGTCCGGGGCGAGCGTCTTCCGGGTCAGCTTCTCGGTCGCGACCACGGTCAGGTCAGCGACCTCCTTGCGAATCCGCTCCAGCGAGCGCCGCGTCTCGGCCTCGATGTCCTTGCTCGCGGCCGCCACGAGCTCCTCACGCCTCGACTGGCCCTGCTCCGCGGCCTCGTTCTTCACCGTTTCCGCGGCCTTGCGCGCCCGCGCGACGATGTCGTCGGCCTGCTCGCGAGCCTCGGTGAGCCGCTTGCGGTACTCGGCCAGGAGCTCGTCGGCCTCCTCGCGCTGGCGCTCCGCCGCCTCGATGCTCTCCCGGATCGCGTTCGCCCGCCTGTCGAGCGCCTCCTGGATGCGCGGGAAAGCGACCTTGCTGAGGACCCACAACGTGAAGGCAAACAGGGCCAGAGTCCAGATCATCAGTCCAAGGCTGGGCGAGACGAGGAAGCTGCCCCCCTCATCACCCCCTCCGCCCCCGCCCTCCTGGGCAAGGACGAAGAGTCCGGCTATGTCGACGAGATGCTCCAACGGCCTAGAGGAAGAAGGCAATCAGTCCGAAGATGAACGTGTAGAAGGCGACCGCCTCGGTGAGCGCGAAGCCGAGCCAGCGAATGCTCTGCAGCTCGTCCTTCATTTCGGGCTGGCGGGCGACCGACTCGATCTCCTTGCCGAAGATGATGCCGATGCCGATGCCGGCTCCGATCGAGCCGAGGCCCGCCCCCACGCCGAGCGCGATCGCCTTCCCGGCGTCGGTGACACCGGTGTCCGTGACTTGGGCGATCGGAAGCAACAGATCCATTTGAGCTCCTTTTCCTAGTGAGTCTCGGCGACCGCGCCGCCGATGTAGATCGAAGTGAGGATGGAGAAGATAAATGCCTGAAGCGTTGCGACCAGGCCGACCTCGAAGACGAGGAAGACGAAGGCCACCGGGAACGTGAGCGCCCCGATCGCCGCCAACCCGAGCAGGACCGCGAGTCCGCCGCCCATGAACAGCAGCAGCAGGTGGCCGGCGAGGATGTTGGCGAAGAGTCGAACGGAGAGCGAGATCAGGCGCACGAAGTGCGAGATCACCTCGATCGCGAAGATCGCCCCCTTGCCGATCGGGTTCATGTCCTCCAGCCCCGGCGGCAGCCAGCCCGCAAGGTACTTGAAGAAGCCCTTCGTGCGGATGCCCTCGATGTGGTAGGAGAACCAGACCACCAGCGTCAGCGCAAGCGGAATCGAGATGTTCGCGGTCGCGGCGTAGATCGCGAAGGACGGGAACCCGATCCCGAAGATGTCGACCGTCTCATGCGTGTTGGTGGGCAGCGGCAGGTAGCCGATTATGTTCGAGAACCAGAGGAAGAAGAAGAGCGCGGCGATGAACGGGAACCACTTGACGGCCAGCCTTCCTTCGAGGTTGGTGCCGACGATGTTGTTTCGGGTCAGGTCGAAAGCGACCTCGACCGCGGTCTGCACCCGGTTCGGCTTCATCGCCATGCGGCGCGAGATCCAGACCAACACCCAGACCGTCAGGGCACTCGCCAGCAGCAGGTAGAAGACCGCCCGGTTGATGCTCAGGTCGACGCCGCCGATCTTGATCGGAATCCAGGCGTCGAGCTTGAACTCGTCCTGAGGCTGGAACTCCTCGTTCTTGCCCTCGCTGGGGATGATCAGGATGAAGGCGATGAAGGTCGCGAAGTAAACGCCAAGGCCGAGCAGCACCTTCGCCCTCGTGCTCAGCTGACCCACCCGACTCATGACATCACCTCAGTTCGCGCTCGGCCCAACATCAAATTCCCCGCCCGCCCCCACCTTTGTGGAGCCTCGCGCTCACGGCCCGTTCCTCGTCGGGTGAGATCAGGCGGCCGATCGCCATCCCGGCAAGGTGGACGGTCACCAGCACGGCGGCAAGCACGGCGGCGGCGAGCCCTGACTCGCGGTCAGACAGCCCGACCAGCAGGATCGCGAGGGCGACCAGCCACACCCTGCCCAGGGTGGCGGCCGCGAGCGTGCCGAGCGCCGAGTTGCGATTTCCGCGGGCAAGTGAACGCTTAACGTGGCGATCGGCCGCGAGCTGCATCGCCGAGGCCGAGATCCAGCCGGCGGCACAGGCCGCATAGCCGACCATCGGCAGGTCCGCCAGCAGGAAGACCGGCAATGAGGCGGCAAGCACGGCCAGGTCGGCGAATCGGACCGCTGTCGCGAGCCGGCTCCTCGGAACCGGATCAGCTCCGTCTATACCCGGAACCCGATCAGATCCGTCTATAGCGAGAGTAGACAAGGAAGAACCCCACCGCCAGGCCGGCAAACAGCCCCGCGAGACCGAGCGGAACGGCTAGTCCGAAGAGCGACCCGACGCCGAATCCGGCGGCCGCGCAGGCAAGCATCGAGCCAATCAGGGTGAAGCCCGCGGTCGCCGCGTCGACCCTCGTCGGGGGACGCCGATTCATGGGGATGTCGAGCGGGACGGCCTGGCAATTGCGGTCGCTTCGGGCACGAAAGGGGACGAAGTGCCGCCGTCGCGGTGGCGTCTCAGGCAGGGAGACCGTCGCGCTCCAGCGGACTGGCGACTATATCCGAAGCGCCGAAATCCCCGTTCCACCGGACCGCGGTGCCCATGTAGCGCTCGCCGTCGCTGCCGTTGAATAGGAAGTTGAACGCACACTGCCCGGCGTCGCTGGTGACGACGCAGTGGAGTACCGGCGAGTCAGCGCTCGCCCGGCTCCGGGCCAAGTGCCTCGAGCTCTCCGGTGTCGGGGTCCACCGTCGCGAACTCGCCCGTCTCCAGCTCTCGCGCGACGCCCTCGTCGACCTCCGCCGCCTCCGGCGGGGGCTGTCCCGCCCGCTCCCGCGCTCGCTCGAGCCTGTTGAGGCGAAACCGGCGCAGCTTGAGGATCTCGAGCACCTCGACGACGTACACGCTTGCCGCGATCGCGACCAGGCCGCACACGACCATCACGGCCGTCCACGCGGCGTCGAAGTTTCCGCGGTCGTCGCTGTAGGGGACGAAGCGCAGCGCGAGCGCGAGCCCCGCCATCACCAGTGCCCATCCGTACAGGTAGACGAGCGTGCGCCGCTGCGAGAAGCCGATGTTGGCCATCCGGTGGTGGAAGTGGGACCGGTCGCCGACGTAGATCGGCTGGCGGTACTTGAGCCGCTTCGCGATCACGAAGCTCGAGTCGAGGATCGGGACCGCGAGGATGATCAACGGGAAGAACAGGGCGACGACCGCGTTCGTCTTCAGCGCCCCCTGCACGGCGATCGCGCCGAGCAGGTACCCGAGCAGGTTCGAGCCCGTGTCGCCCATGAAGCTGGACGCCGGAGGAAACCCGTGACGCAGGAAGCCGAGCGCCGCACCCGCGGTCAGCGCCGCGAGCACCCCCGCGGCGTTGCGATCGAGGGAGAGGGCGATCACCGCCAGCGTGGCGGCGGCGATCGCGCAAACGCCGGCAGCGAGCCCGTCGACGCCGTCGATGAAGTTGATCACGTTGACGATCGCGACGATTCCGACCACGGTGCCGATGAAGCCGAGATCGACGGTGCCGATCAGCGGCAGCTCGAACAGATCGACGGAGGCGGGCCTCAGCCCGCCGATGAACGGGACCGTGAGCGTCTGCACCTTGACCCCCTCGGAGACCGGGATCACCACGGCCACGACCTGGCCGAGGAGCTTCCACCCCGGCGCCAGCTCGAGCACGTCGTCGAGTACGCCGACCACGGCGATCACCGCGGCCCCGGCGAGGATCGCCTTCGTCTGGTCGTTCCAGGGCAGCCATTCGAACAGCACGGATCCCACCAGCCCCGCCGCGAGAACACCGGCGAGGACCGCCAGCCCCCCCAGCTTCGGCGTCGGGACCGCGTGCAGGCTGCGCTCCTTCGGCTCGTCGAGGGCGCCGATGCGGCGGGCCAGCCGCTCAGTGGCCGGGACGAGAGCCCAGGCGAGGACCCCGGCAAGGAGGAAGGCGTAGAGCGCGTCGATGGTCTCGGGCATATGCGCCGATCCTGACTAAATCATTGCCCGCGGCGCACGAGCGCGCCGCGGGGTGGTCGTCATTCTCCGCGGCGCGCGAGCGCGCCGCGGGGTTTTCGGTCCCTGGCGCCGAGGGCTCCGTCGACGAGCAGCTGCGGATCGCGCGGATGGCGGACCCCGGGCTCGCCCTCGCGCTTGCGCAGCTCCAGCTCACGCGGGTCGGCGAGCGGGCGCAGGCGACCCTCGGCGATCAGGCGCTCGTCGACGGCGCCGAGCCGGCCGCTGAAGATCGTGTAGACGGGCGTGCCCAGCGCCACCGCCTCGCGGTTCATCGTGCCGCCGGCCGAGACGACCAGGTCGGCGACCGCGATCAGGCTCTGGGCGTCGACGGCCCCGTCCGGCACCGTCACCGACGGAAGGCGGCGCGAGCGGATCTCCCGCCGCTGCTCGTCCGTCCGCGGGACGACGACGACGCGGACGCCTTCGTCGCGCCCCAGGCGCTCGAGCAGCCGGGGGAAGAGCGGGTTGGCCCGGCGGTGGTAGAGCGCGACGTCGGGCGGCGTCCGGACGACGACGAGCACGCGCTCGGGCTCGATCCCGAGGCGCGCGACCGCCTCCAGATCGGGCTGGAAGTCCGCCAGGTAGTACTCCTCCTTGAGACCGGGGTAGCGCGCGAGCTTGGGCGGGTGCACCCCGTAGCGCTCGAGCCGCTCGGGCGGGATCGCCTCGGGCACGACGACCCGCGTGGCGGCGCGGCAGCCGAGCTGGTGCTGGACGGTGGCGAACTCGTAGTCGAAGGTCGTCGCGCTCGGGATGCGGAGCATGCGAGTGGCCAGCGGGAGGTGGTGGGACGCGGCGGCGAGGCCGACGTCGAACCGCCGGCCGCGCGCCCAGCGGACGAGGCCGCCGAGGCGGGTCGCCATCGTCC
>JBOGZH010000289.1:0-4461 GCA_050697095.1 Solirubrobacterales bacterium | reverse complement strand
GCGCTGCCATTCCGGCTCCCTGCGTCCTTGCCATGCTTGACTCTCGCTCGCCAGAAGCGGGCCACCATTGTCGGACGAGGCACTAGCCCCGCATATGACCGTGCTTCCAGGAACGGCGCCGAGCGCAGGCCCCGCGACCTGTAGCGCCTCAGCCGGCGATCAGCGGGAGCAGCGCCTCGAGCTTCACCTCCGTCTCTGCCAACTCGGCGGCGGGATCGGACCCGGCGACGATCCCGCCGCCGGCGTAGAGGTGCGCCTCGCGGTCGCGGATCAGGGCGCTCCGCAGCCCGACGCATAGCTCTCCGTCCTCGGCGGCGTCCATCCATCCGAGCGCGCCCGCGTACCAGCCGCGGTCCATCTCCTCGAGCTCGGGGATCGCGGCCGCGGCGGCATCGCGCGGCTCCCCCCCGACGGCCGGAGTCGGGTGCAGTAGCCCGGCGAGATCGAGCGCCGAGAGCGGCTCGGCGAGCTGGGCGTGGATCGGGGTCGCGAGGTGCTGGATGTTCGCTACCCGGACGAGCTCGGGCTCCGGCGCCGCCTCCACCCACACGGCATGCGGCCGCAGCGCACGCTCGATCCGCCGCGCGACGATCTCGTGCTCGTGGCGGTCCTTGGCGCTGTGAAGGAGCTGCTCCCCGAGATGATCGTCCACCGCGGGGTCGGCGCTGCGGCGGGTCGATCCCGCGAGGGCCGCGGTTGCCGCCACCGCCCCGCTGCGCCGCACCAGCAGCTCCGGGCTGGCCCCGAGGAACGCCGCCTCCGGGGACCCGAAGCAGAAGCAGAAGCACGAAGGAAACAACTCGCGAAGCGCCCCGTAAAGCGCCGCGGGGTCATGCGCCGACGGGCCCTCGACGACGACCTCGCGCGCGAGGACGACCTTCTCCAGCTCCCCGGCGCGGATCCGCTCCGTGGCGCGGGCGACCCCCGACTCGAAGCTCCCCGGAGGGCGGGCGCTCCGGATCGCGGTCTCCCCCGCCGGGTCCGGGTCGACGAGCGGGAGCGTGGCGTGGCGAAGCGACGCGAGGCGCGAGCGCAGACGCTCCACGGCCTCCCCGACCGGGTGGTCGGGCGAGACCACCGCGGCGAGCGTGAGGTAGGTGGCTCCGGCGACACGCGCCAGAGCCACCTCCGGCATCGCGAGGTGCGCGGGTGGGAACGACGACCACAGCGGCGAGCCCCCTCCGTCCGGGGCGAAGGCGAACCCTCCCGCCCACACCGGCCCGGCGCCCGGGGGCAGCCCGGGTGGCTCGCCGCTGAGCCGCTCGCGCGACATCTCCGCGCAACCTGCCTCGACGTCCGCGAACCGGTCGGGGCCGCGCGAGACGACCTCCCACGCCGCGCCGATGCCCGCGATCGCGAACCGGTCCCGATCCGGCTGCTCCCAGCAGAACCAGCGATCGGAGGCAAGCCGCGACGCGAAGGCGGCGGCGCTGGGATCAAGCGGCTCGACCTCGATCGTGGCGCTGACGAGCGTGCGGCGCTCCCGCTCTGTGGCCTCGGCGACCAGCTCCTCGATGCGGTCGAGAAGCCGGGCCGTCGATGCCCCGGGGACGGTGACAGCCGCCTAAGCGTCGGGGCGGGAGCGGGTGATCGCGACCTCGCCGGTGCGCGCCATCTCGACCAGGCCGTGCGGGCGGACCATGCGCTCGAAGGCGTCGATCTTCCCAGTGTCCCCGGTCACCTGGATGGTCAGCGTGCGGCGGGAGACGTCGATCACGTCGCCCCGGAAGATCTCCGCGAACTGCATGATCTCCGCGCGGCTCTCGACGCTCGCCTGGACCTTGAACAGCGCCATCTCGCGGGCGATCGTCTGGTCCGGCTCCATGTCGCGGATCTTGATCACGTTGACCAGCTTGTGAAGCTGCTTGGTGACCTGGTCGATGGGGTGCAGCGCGCCATCCAGCGTCATCGTGATCCGCGAGACATCGGGGTCGTCGGTCGGGCCGACGGCGAGCGTGTCGATGTTGAAGCCGCGCCGGCTGAACAGTCCCGCGATCCGGGCGAGGACGCCGGGCTTGTTCTCGACCAGGAGCGAGAGGATGTGCTTGCGGCCAGTGAGCCCGCTCGTCGCCTCGAGGTCCTCGAGCTTGATCAGATCGGGAGTGCCCGCCTCCATCAGCCCACCATGTCCCTCGCCGCGGCTCCCGCCGGGATCATCGGGAAGCAGTTCTCCTCCTTGGTCACGTGCACGTCGACGAGCACGGGTCCGTCCGTCTCCAGGGCGGTCTTCATCGAGTCCTCGATCTCGCCCTTGTCGGTGCACCGCATCCCGGTCCACCCGAACGCTTCGGCCAGCTTCACCCAGTCGGGGCTGTCCCCCATCTCCACCGCGGAGTAGCGGCGGTCCCAGAACAGCTCCTGCCACTGGCGCACCATCCCGAAATGGCCGTTGTTCATCAGGAACACCTTCACCGGAATGTCGTGGATCTTCGCCGTCGCGAGCTCCTGGCAGACCATGATCAGGCTGCCGTCGCCGGCGAGGCACACGACGCTGTCGTCCGGGCGCGCGACCTTCGCACCGATCGCCGCCGGAAGCCCGAAGCCCATCGTCCCGAGGCCACCGGAGTTGATCCACCGGCGCGGCTCGGGGAAGTCGTAGTACTGCGCACACCACATCTGGTGCTGGCCGACGTCCGAGGTGATGATCGCGTCGCCCTCGGTGACCTTGTGCATCGCCTCGATCATCCGCTGCGGCTTGATCTCCGAGTCCTCGGGGTCCTCGTAGCGGAGCGGATACTCCTCCTGCCATTCGGCGATCCGCTTCCACCACTCCTCGAGACGGGAGGAGTCGGGCCGGAGGGCGCGGTACTCGTCGGTCAGCTTCGGCAGCACGTCGCGGGCGTCGCCGACGATCGGGATGTGCGCCGGCACGTTCTTCGAGATCTCCGCCGGGTCGACGTCGATGTGGATGAACTTCGCCCGCGGCGCGAACTCGGAGAGCTTGCCCGTGATCCGATCGTCGAAGCGGGCGCCGACCGCGACGATCAGGTCGGCCTCGTCCATCGCGTAGTTGGCGGTGCGGGTGCCGTGCATGCCCAGCATCCCGAGCCACTGCTCGTCGGGGGCCGGGAATGCTCCCAGCCCCATTACCGTGAGCGTGACCGGGAAGCGGTCGACGCGGGAGAACTCCCTGAACTCCCCCGATGCGTTGGAGTTGACGATCCCGCCGCCTCCGTAGATCACCGGCCGGCGCGCGTTGGCGAGCGCCTTGGCGGCGAGCCGGATCTGCTTGATGTTGCCCTCGGTGGAGGGCTTGTACCCCGCGAGCTCGGGGGTCCCGGTGCTCGGCTCGTACTCGATGTCGGCGCGCGAGAGGTCCTGGGGCACGTCGATCAGCACCGGGCCGGGGCGGCCCGTGGAGGCGATGTAGAAGGCGTTGTGCACGTACTCCGGGATCTGGCGCGGGTCGGTGACCGGGAACGAGTGCTTCACGATCGGAAGCGTGATCCCGGTGACGTCGGCCTCCTGGAAGCCGTCGGTGCCGATCAGCTCCGTGCGCACCTGTCCGGTGATGAACACAGTCGGCACCGAGTCCATGATCGCGTCGGCGATCGCCGTGACCATGTTCGTCGCCCCGGGTCCGGAGGTGGCGAACGCGACGCCGACGTTTCCGGACGCCTTCGCGTAGCCCTCGGCGGCGTGGCCGCCGCCCTGCTCGTGGCGGACCTGGATGTGGCGGATGTCCGCGTCGTAGAGCGCGTCGTAGGTGGGGAGGTTGGCGCCCCCGGGAATCCCGAAGACGTGCTTCACGCCTTCGGCCTTCAGCGCTTCACAGAGAGCATCCGCCGCCCGCATGGGCCGACGATGGTAGCAACGGCCCCTCGCCTGGCCAGCAGGGGTTTCGCCGCGTCCCGTCCCCGCTACCGAGGTTGGCGGACCTCGCGGGGGTCGGGGAGATACATGTCCTCGCCACAGGTGCGGCAGACCTGGACGTAGAGCTTGTGCACCGCGCCGCAGCGCGGACAGCGGCGTTCCGGCTCGAGCTTCTCCGAGCGGTAGAGGATCACCGCGATCAGTCCGAGCAGCGGCAGGACCGTCCCGACGATCAGCCAGATGAAGAACGAGCTCCCCTTCGCCCGGCCGATGACCGCCGTGGCGAGCCCGAACGAGATCGCGATGACCACGTACTCCATGTGGCTAATGATGGCGGGAGCCCCGCGCCAGGTGGCAGCTCGCTGAAGAAGTTGGTGCGCCCTGGGCCACCAAACCCTTCAGTCGTCAAATGACCGTTGTCAAACAACCGTCCGACGCTGCTGCTTTCACGCGAAGGGGGAGCGACGGCTCCGGGGTGCGGGACCCGAGGTTAGCGTCGGCCGTCAGCGGCCCGGCGCTTGTTCGAGATCTTGGAAGGCGGTGCGCTACGTCGCAGTCGGCGGTCCGAACCAGGTGGTGAGCGCGTCGGGGAGCCCCGGGTGGGTGAGGTCTCCCACCCAGCCGACATATCCGTCGGGCCGGATCAAC
>JBOGZH010000288.1:0-1999 GCA_050697095.1 Solirubrobacterales bacterium | reverse complement strand
CGGGGCGACGGGGGGTGGCGCACGACGCTCGTCTTCGCCGAGCTGGGCGAGGACCGGCCCGGCGCGCTGGTCGAGGCGCTGCTCGAGTTCTCGCGCCGCGGCGTCAACCTGACGCGGATCGAGTCCCGCCCGCGGCGGCGGGGGCTCGGCCGGTACATGTTCTTCCTCGACGTCGATGGCTCTGCCGATGACCCCGTCGTCGCGGAGGCGATCGCGGGACTGCGAGGAGCTGCGGAGTCGGTGCGGGTGCTCGGTAGCTACCCCGTGAACACCGAGGGAGTTCCGGGCTGAGTCCGCAGTGGCTCTGGCTAGAATCCGGCGCACTATGCACAGGCGGGCGACTCGGGCTCACGCGCTCCTGCCGGACCGGAGCTCGGTTGCCGGTGCGCAGGGGGTGGGCCGGGGGCGCGTGCTGGTCCTCAACGCGACCTTCGAGCCGATCAACGTGTGCACGGTACGCCGAGCCACCGTGCTGGTCCTGAAGTCGAAGGCGGAGATCGTCGAGAGAGGCGACGGCCGGTTGCGCTCGGAGAGGATGGCGCTCGAGCGACCGGTGGTGATCCGCCTGATCACCTACGTGCGCGTTCCGCGCGACGTCCATCGCCGCAAGATCACCCGCAAGGCGGTGCTTGCCCGCGACTCGTGGACGTGCCAGTACTGCGGCCAGCGAAGGCCCGGGCTGACGGTCGATCACGTGATCCCGCGAAGTCGTGGCGGGACCTCGGCGTGGGACAACATCGTCGCCTCGTGCGCGTCCTGCAACCGCCGGAAGGGCAACCGCCTGCCCCGCGAGGTGAAGATGCATCCCCGGCGCCGGCCCAAGCCACCCGGGCCGACCGTGTTCATCCAGATCGCCAGCCCGCGGATCCCGAACGCCTGGGAGCCGTACCTCGTCGCGGTCGGCGCGACGGCGACCGCCTGAGCGCCGTACTGCGAAGGGGCCGCCCGAAGGCGGCCCCTTCATGTGCGGTGAAAACGTGCTCGGGGCTTGTGATGCGGGGCGGGACGAGTCCCGCACCCGTGCTCGCCGGTGCCCGGGTTGAATTCCGCCGGGCGGCCGCACGTCCGCCCGCGGGAGACCGGGCCCTGTGGAGCCCTGAGGCTCCAGGCGCCCGGGCTAGCGGCCCGGCACCTCCAGAGTCCCGTCAAGCATGTAAATCAAGTTAGGACCACCTCCTTTCTCTGGTCCTTCCATTGAAGCAACTCGGGAGGCGTCGCCGGCTACAGCCGCCCGCGCGCCCGGGCGTAGTCCTCGGCGTACTCGCGCGTCCGGCGGCTGCCGAACAGGCGGCCGACGGTCTTCGGCGCGAGCCAGTAGAGCGCGGCCAGCGGCCGGATGGGACCGCGGTTGACGATCACCTCGGCGCGGTCCTTGCGCAGCGCCTCGAGCACCGCGTCGGAGACGCGCTCCGGATCGACCGGGCGAATCCACGGAGGCGGCTGCCGGTCCATCTGGTCCTCGGCTCGCGCGTACATGCCGACCCTGCCCACGAACACGGGGCAGATCGCGGAGAACGACACCGGGTCGCCGGCGTACTCGGCCCGCAGCGCGTGCGTGAAGCCGACCACCCCGTGCTTCGTGGCGGCATAGGAGGCGAGGAACACGGAGGGGAGCTTCCCCGCCAGCGAGGCGAGATTGACGACGTGGCCGCGGCGGCGCTCAAGCATGCCGGGCAGGACGAGCCAGGTGAGGTCCATGACCGCGATCAGGTTCACGGACACGATCGCCTCGAGCTCCTCGCGCGTCGTCTTCGTGAACGCGCCGCCGAACTCCAGCCCCGCGTTGTTGATGAGGACGTCGAGCGGACCGATCGCCTCGGTGGCGTCGCGGACGAGCCGCTCGCGCTCGGTGCCGTCGGTGAGGTCCGCGGGTAGCGCCCGAGCCTCGACCCCGAGGCCGCGGAGCTGCTCGGCGACTCGCCGGCGATGCGCGAGCTGCGCGACCTCGTGCGGCGCGCGGCGCGTGGCACCGCGACGGTGCTCGTGCGCGGCGAGAGCG
>JBOGZH010000287.1:0-9220 GCA_050697095.1 Solirubrobacterales bacterium | reverse complement strand
CCGCGCGGCAGCGGCGCGGTGTGCTCGAGCGCGCCCGACACGCGCCGCCCGCGCGGTCCGCGGAAGCTTCTGGAGGCCGCTGCGACGAATCCCAGCGTCGCCCGCAGCCCCCGTCCGCCCGGGTTGCCCATCGCGACGACCGGCGCGCCGGGGACGGCGGCATCGTCCGGCGCCCACTCGGGCGGATCGACCTCGGCGGTCTCGACGGCCAACACCGCGAGGTCGAGGTCGCGGTCGACCGCCACGGGCTCGCCGCTCTCCTCGCGGCCGTCGTCGAAGGTCACGGCGACTCCCTCGCCCGCTCGGTGGGCGGCGGTGAGCACGCGCCCGGGAGCGATCACGATCCCGGAGCCGACCCGCCAGCCGCGCCCCACCCCGACAACCGCGGGGCCCTGCTCGCGAACCGCGCGGTCGACGGTGGACTGGATCTCGGCGAGGGCGGGCGGAACGGTCATGAGCGATCCTCCAGGCGGGTGACTTGCAAGTTGCAAGCAAGTATTCTACCATTCTGGGCATGGAAGCAACCACCAGCCGGGCGAGCGGGGCCGGGGCGCCGCGTTCGGCCCTCGCCGATGCGCTGTCCTCGATCGGTGATCGCTGGACGCTGCTGATCGTCGCCACCCTGCTCGAGGGCTCGCGCCGGTTCGGCGAGCTCCAGAGCGAGCTGGATGGAATCGCCCCGAACGTCCTCAGCTCCCGGCTGCGCCGGCTGGAGGACGAGGGGCTCGTCGTCGCCGAGCCATACTGCGAGCGTCCCCCGCGCTTCGTCTACGAGCTCACCGAGCCGGGACGCGCCCTCGCCGGACCGCTGCGCCACCTCGCGCATTGGGGCGCGAGGCATCGCGGCGGAGCCGAGCAGCCGATCCACGCGGCCTGCGGCAGCCAGCTCGAGCCGGTGTGGTACTGCCCGACCTGCCGCGAGCCCGTGGCCGACGAGGACGCCGGCGAGCTCCACTACGCCTGATCGGGCACTGGCTGGTATTCACCACCCGGAATGAACGATCACCGGACCGTCTTCGGGACGGTCGAGCGCGACTACTGGGCGGAGGCCGCGGGGCTGAAGCCCGACGAGCGGGCGCTGATCGAGCGCCATCTGGATCGCCACGCCGTCACGCTCGAGGCCGGCACCGGCGGCGGGCGGATCCTCGGCGAGATGAGCCGGCTGGGATTCACCTCGCTGGCCGGCTTCGACTTCGTCCCCGAGCTGGTCGAGGAGGCGCGGCGGGCCGACGCGACGGGCGAGATCCGCTTCGAGGTCCAGGACGCGAGGTGCCTCGGCTACCCCGACGCGAGCTTCGACCAGCTGATCTATCTCCAGCAGCTTTTGTCCTCGATCGAGGACGCGGGGGATCGCGGGCGGGTGATCACCGAGGCGTTTCGGATCCTGAGGCCGGGTGGAGTGGCGCTGTTCTCCGTCCTCCCATTCGAGGTTCGGGCCGGCAGCGCCGTCCACCGCCCGTACCTGGCCTACCTGCGCCTGCTGCGGCGCGTGCGGCGCAGCGAGCGCCCCGACCAGCTGCTCCCCAGGCTGCGTATGCGCGGCCGCTTCACCCCGGCCGCGCTCCGCGATGCGGGACCCCACGTGTACTGGTACCGGGCCGAGGAGATCGAGCGCGAGCTGACGGCCGCCGGCTTCGAGGTGACGGCGATCGGCACTACCCCCCAGGTCGTGGGTGGGCAGCTGCCCGGCTCCGCGGCCGCGCTCCGCGGCGAGCGGCTGGAGGGAACCCTCTACGTCGTGTGCCGGAAGGTGGCTGTGGGGGAGCGGGCGGGCTAGCTGCGTGCCGTCTCCCGGGTCAAGCCGCAGCGCCCTGCTCCCGATGCGCCCGGTCGCGCGGCGGCGATGGGCAGGTCCTCGCCGGCCGGCGGCGCTATCGCCGCGAACGGGAGGCTAGGCAGCGCGCCGGACGCTCCCCCGCTCGGACACGGCGCACGAGAAAAACGACCGGGGGTGACGATTTGCCTGCCCCGCGCGTAGCCTGCGCGCGAAATAAGCGTTCCTCGTCACCTGTCGAGAGCGGTTGTCCGCTGGCATTCGCGGATACCTTCTCTCTCCCGGTCGCTTCAGCGACGCTATCGCAGAGCGCCCGGCTCCGCCAGTCGAAAGTTCGCAATCTGCGAGGAATTTGCGGCGCTCAGCCGGCGGATGAAAGCGTCTCGAGCTCGTCGTCCGTCAGCCGGAGCGCCGCGGCGGCGATGTTCTCCTCGAGGTGGGCGACCGAGCTCGTCCCTGGGATCGGCAGCATCGCCGGGGAGCGGTGTAGGAGCCACGCGAGCGCGAGCTGGGCGACGGTCGCGCCGTCCGCCCGGGCTACGCGCCCCCAGGGGCCACGGTTCTCGGTCACCCAGCCGGCCACCAGCGGGAAGAACGGAATGAAGGCGAGTCCGTCGCGTTCACAAACGTCGATGATCATCTCGCCCTCCCGCTCCGCGACGTTGTAGCGATTCTGGACGGAGACCACGGGGACGATCTCCCGGGCCCGCTCCAGCTGGTCCGCGTCGACATTGGACAGCCCGACGTGGCGAACCTTCCCCTCCGCGCGCAGCTCGGCGATCGCCCCGACCGACTCCCCGAAGGGCACGTCCGGATCGACCCGGTGCAGCTGGTAGAGGTCGATTCGGTCCACACGCAGGCGACGCAGGCTGCCCTCGCACGCCGCGCGCAGATGCTCGGGGCGGCCGTCGGGTTCCCACGATCCCGGGCCCGACCTCAGGAATCCGCCCTTCGTCGCGATCACGAGATCGTCCGGATAGGGGTACAGGGCCTCCGCGATCAGCCGCTCGCTCACCTCGGGTCCGTAGGAGTCGGCCGTGTCGATGAACTCGACTCCGAGCTCGACCGCCCGGCGCACGACCGCCCGCGCGACCTCGGGATCTGCCGGATCGCCCCAAACTCCTTCGCCGGTTATCCGCATCGCACCAAAGCCCAGGCGGTGGACCCCGAGGTCGCCGCCGATGGTCAGGTTTCCGGCCGCTGCGGCCGTCCTGTCGGACGCAACCGTCACGACTCCGAGCCTACCCGGCGGACCGAGGCGGTCAAACGCCGTGCGCTACGCTGCCGTCCCGCCGCGATCCTTGCGCTTCTGATGGGAGTCGAAACCCCGATATCTGGCGTCTCCGCCGTGGACCGCGGCCGGATTGCCGAGCTCACGCAGGCCGAGATGGAGAAGCTCAAGGCCCGCACGCCGGGCTCGCGCGAGCACTGGGAGAGGGGGAAGAAGGTGATGCCGGGCGGCGTCCCCTCCTCCTTCCAGTCGATCGAGCCGTGGCCGGTGTTCATCGAGCGCGGCGAGGGATCGAAGGTGTGGGACGTCGACGGCAACGAGTACTCGGACTTCCACAACGGCTTCGGGGTCGTGTGCGTGGGGCACGCGAACCCCGAGGTCGCCGCCGCCGTGAAGGCGCAGGCCGAGCGGGGCACCCACTTCGCCGCGCCCACGGAGGGATCGATCGTCGTCGCCGAGGAGCTGGTCCGCCGCTTCAGGCTGCCGCAGTGGCGGTTCACGAACTCGGGCACCGAGTCGACGATGGACGCGGTCCACCTCGCGCGCGCGGCGACGGGACGCGACCGGATCCTGAAGATCGAGGGCTCCTATCACGGCCACCACGACGCCGTGATGGTCTCGGTCTATCCCGAGCTGGACGAGCTGGGGGAGCGTGGCGACCCGCGGGGAGTGCCCTACGGCGCCGGTTACCCGACGGCGCTCACCGATCTCACCGGCGCGGTCCCGTTCAACGACGCCGACTCCCTGGAGAAGGCCCTGAAGCAGCTCGACGGCGAGGTCGCCGGGCTGATCATGGAGCCGGCGATGATGAACATCAACATCATCCCGCCAGTCGAGGGCTACCTGGAGCGGGTGCGCGAGCTGACGAGCGCCCACGGCGTGAAGCTGATCTTCGACGAGGTGAAGACCGGGTGCACGATCGCCGCGGGAGGAGCGACGGAGCGTTTCGGCGTCCAGGCCGACCTGATCGCGCTCGCCAAGGCGACGTTCGGCGGATACCCCGGCGGCGCGATCGGGATGACCGAGGAGGTCGCCGCACTCGTGGACGAGGGCCGGTACCACCAGTACGGCACCTTCAACGGCAACCCCCTCGTGATGGCGGCGTCCCAGGCGGCGCTGACCGAGGTGCTGACGCCGGATGCGTACAAGAAGCTCGAGGCCACGAACGGAAAGCTGCTCTCAGGCTCCCGGGAGCTGATCGAGCGCTACGGCCTGCCGTGCTACCCGGAGGTGATGGGCGCGAAGGGCTGCGTGATCTTCTCCTCCGAGCCGCTTCGGGAGTACCGCGACTACCTGGAGAAGGTCGACGGCGAGCTCGCGACGCTCGCGTGGCTCTACCACATGAACCACGGGATCTTCATGACCCCCGGGGTGGAGGAGGAGTGGACGCTGTCGGTCGCCCACTCCGACGACGACGTCACCACCTATCTCGACGCGTTCGAGAGCTTCGCGCGCGCCGTCACCGGCGCTTAGCGCCTCGCTATTCGAGCGCCGCGCGCGCGGCCTCGAGGTCGTCGGTGGCGATGACGAGCCTCGCGTCATCACCGAACGTCGTGTAGGCGAGCTCGATGTTGACGCTCGAGTCGGCGAACCGCCGCGCCATCTCGCCCAGCGTCCCGGGGCGGTCCTCGATATCGACCACGAGCACCTCGCGTGCGTCGGCGACCCCCATCCCCGCGTCCTCGAGCGCCGCGCGCGTAGCCGTCGCCTTCTCGTCGGCGACGAGCAGGTGGATGTAGCCCTTGCCTTCCCCCGTCAGCGCGCACATCCCGAGGACGTTGATCCCCGCCTGGCCCGTCACCTCGCCAAGCCTCGCGAGCTCTCCCGGGCGGTCCTCGAGTATCACCGTCAGGTCCGTGGCCATCGCTCCACCTCTCGCTCGTTCCCCATTACATCGCACTGGGTAGCCTGAGGTCGATGCCGAATCGGCTCGCCGAAGAGACCAGTCCCTACCTCCTCCAGCACAAGGACAACCCGGTGGAGTGGTATCCGTGGGGGGAAGAGGCGCTGGCGCGGGCGCGGGACGAGGGGAGGCCGATCCTTCTTTCGGTCGGCTACTCCGCCTGCCACTGGTGCCACGTGATGGAGCGGGAGTCGTTCGAGGACGACGAGATAGCCGCCTACATGAACGAGCACTTCGTGTCCGTGAAGGTGGACCGCGAGGAGCGGCCGGACGTAGACGCGCTGTACATGGAGGCGGTGCAGGGGATGACCGGCCACGGGGGCTGGCCGATGACCGCATTCCTCGATCCCGAGGGGGTCCCGTTCTACGGCGGCACCTACTTCCCACCCGAGCCGCGGATGGGGATGCCGAGCTTCCGCCACGTGATGGAGGCGGTGGTCGAGGCGTGGAGCACGCGCAGAGAGCAGATCCTCTCGGCGGCGCCGCGGACCCGCCGCCAGCTCGGCGCCGTGGGCCAGATCGAGCCGTCGCGGGAGCTGCTCAGCGAGTCGATCCTCGCCCAGGCGGTGGAGCGCCTGCGCGGATCGGCCGACATGCGCAACGGCGGCTTCGGCAAGGCGCCGAAGTTCCCGCCCGCCTCGGCGCTCGAGCTGCTCCTCGACCGAGGCGTGCCCGGTCCCGTCGAGGTCACCCTCGACGCGATGGCGTGCGGCGGGATCTACGACCACATCGGCGGCGGCTTCGCGCGTTATTCGGTGGACGACGTCTGGCTGGTCCCCCACTTCGAGAAGATGCTGTACGACAACGCGCTGCTCGCGCGCACCTACCTCCACGGGTGGCAGGTGCTCGGGCACGAGCGCTACCGGCGGGTCTGCGAGGAGACGCTCCAGTGGGCGCTGCGCGAGATGCGCGGCTCCGAGGGCGGCTTCCAGTCCGCCCTCGACGCCGACTCCGACGGCGAGGAGGGGCGCTTCTACGTCTGGACGCCCGACGAGATCCGCGAGGCCCTCGCCGAGGCGGGGCTCGCCGACCGCGCCGACGCGGTGATCTCCTACTTCGGCGTCACCGAGGGCGGGAACTTCGAGGGGCGCAACATCCTCCACCTGCCCGGCGGGCCGGATGCCGAGGCGCCCGACGGGCTCGAGGAAGCGCGCCGCGCGCTGTACTCGCGCCGTTCGCGTCGGGTGTGGCCGGGGCGCGACGACAAGCGGCTCGCCTCGTGGAACGCGCTGATGATCTCCGCCCTCGCCGAGGCCGGCGCCACGCTGCCCTGCCGCGACTATCTCGACGCGGCGGTCGCCTGCGCCGAGTTCGTCCAGCGCGACCTTCGTGACGAGGAGGGACGGCTGCTCCGCAGCTACAAGGACGGCGAGGCACGGATCGGCGCCTACCTCGAGGATCACGCCTACCTGGTCGAGGCGCTGCTCACCCTGTACGAGGCCACCTTCGACTCGCGCTGGTTCGATGCCGCGCGAAACACGGCCGACGAGATGGTGGCGCGGTTCGGTGATCGCGAGCGGGGCGGCTTCTTCACGACGCCCGAGGACGGCGAGCAGCTGATCGCGCGGCGCAAGGACATCGACGATCACCCGATCCCCGCCGGCAACTCCTCCGCCGCCTACGGACTCCTCCGCCTCGCTGCGCTCACCGGCGACCACGCCTACGAGCAGCACGCCGTCGGCGTCTTCCGGCTCCATCACGCGGCGGCCGTGCGACAGCCGCAGGCCCTCGCCCACCTGCTCCAGGGGCTGTCATTCCACCTCTCGCCGGTGAAGGAGGTCGCGCTCGTCTCTCCCGGCGCCGACGGAGGGCGCGACGGGCTCACCGACCTCGCCGCGGTGGTGCGCTCCGCGCACCGGCCGAACCTGGTGCTCGCCGGCGGCCCCGAGGGAACGGAGACGCCCGAGCTGATGCTCGAGCGCCGCGCCGTCGAAGGGCGCCCGGCGGCCTATGTGTGCGAGCACTTCAGCTGCCGCGCGCCGGTGACGGAGCCGGACCAGCTCGCCGCAGCGCTCGGCGACGCCTGACCGGCGAGCGATAGCGTTCGCCCATGGCCGAGGCGGCGTTCTGGGGAGCGGTGGCCGCGTCGTCGCTTCTGATCGGGGCGGTGGTCGCGATCAGGGTCACGATCCCGCGAAAGGCGATCGGCCTGATACTCGGATTCGGCGCGGGAACGTTGATCAGCGCGATGGCGTTCGAGCTCACCGAGGAGGCGTTCAGGCTCGGTGGCGCCGACGCCGTCGCGATCGGCCTCGCGCTCGGCGCCCTTGCCTACTTCGCCGGCGACACGGTGATCGAGCGGCGGGGGGGCCAGAACCGGATGAGCTCGATGGGCGACCAGGCCGACAGCTCGGCGAACGCGCTGCTGCTGGGAGCCGTTTTGGACGGTATCCCCGAGTCCGCCGTGCTCGGGATCACCCTCCTGGAGGGATCGACGGTCGGCGTCGCCGTGCTCGCCGCGATCTTCCTCTCCAACCTCCCCGAGGCGCTCTCCTCGACGACCGGGATGCGGATGGCGAAGCAGGGCGCCGGCCGCGTCCTCACGGTGTGGTCGGTCGTCGTGATCGTGTCCGCGGTCTCCGCGGCGCTCGGCTACGGGCTGCTCGACGGCGCGTCGGGCAACACCGTCGGCCTGATCCAGGCGTTCGCGGGCGGAGCGGTGCTGACGATGCTCGTCGACACGATGATCCCGGAGGCGTTCGCGCGAGGCGGCAGGGCAGTCGGCCTCTTCACCGTGCTCGGCTTCGCCCTCGCGTATCTGCTTTCGACCCTGGAGTGACCGGCTAGAGGATCGAGAGGAAGTTCTCGACCTCCCAAGGCGTCACCTGGACCCGGTACTCCTCCCATTCCTGGCGCTTGATCTCGACGAAGCGCCGGAACGCGTGCTCGCCGAGGATTCGCAGCACCAGCTCGGACTCCGCGGCGATCTCGATCGCCTCGCCGAGCGTCTCCGGCAGCTGCTCGATTCCGCGCTGGTGGCGCTCCTCCGGGGTCAGGTGGTAGAGGTTCTGCTCCATCGGCTCGGGCAGCTCGTACCCCTTCTCGATTCCCTCCAGCCCCGCGTGCAGCATCCCCGCGAAGCACAGGTAGGGATTGCAGGCCGGGTCGGGGCAGCGCAGCTCGGCGCGCGTCGCCTGCTCCTTGCCGGGGTGGTAGAGCGGCACCCTGATCAGCGCCGAGCGGTTGCGCCGTGACCACGAGAGGTAGACCGGCGCCTCAAAGCCGGGGACCAGCCGCTTGTAGGAGTTCACCCACTGCGCGAACAGCGGCGCGATCTCGTGCGCGTGGCGAAGCTGCCCGGCGATGAACGACTTCGCGGTGTCCGAGAGGTAGTACTGGTCGTCGGGGTTGAAGAAGGCGTTCTTGCCGTCCTGGGAGAGCGACTGGTGCACATGCATGCCGGAGCCGTTCTCGCCGAATAGGGGCTTCGGCATGAAGGTCGCGTGCCAGCCGTACTTCATCGCGTACTCCTTGACCACGATCCGGTACGTCATGCAGTCGTCGGACATCTCGAGCGCGTTCTTGAACCGCATGTCGACTTCGTGCTGGGAGGGCCCGACCTCGTGGTGGGTGTACTCGACGTGGATCCCCATCTGCTCCAGAGCGAGCACGGTCTCGCGGCGGACGTCGGACCCCGCGTCGAGCGTGGTGAGGTCGAAGTAGCCGCCCTCGTCGAGGACCTCGGGGATGCCCCCCTCGGGCTTGTCGGAACGGAAGTAGAAGTACTCGAGCTCGGGCCCGATGTTGTACGCGTCGAAGCCCATGCTCGAGGCCCGCTCGAGCGCCCGGCGCATGATCCAGCGTGGATCGCCTTCGTACGGATCGCCGCCCGGGACCCTGATGTCGCAGAACATCCGCCCCACGCCCTTCTCCTCGGGGCGCCACGGGAGGATCGAGAAGGTCGACGGGTCCGGCATCGCGATCATGTCCGACTCCTCGATCGGGTTGAAGCCGGTGATCGAGGACCCGTCGAAGCCCATCCCGCCCTCGAACGCGTCGTCGAGCTCCTGGGCGTTGATCGAGAAGCTCTTCAGCTGGCCGAGGATGTCGGTGAACCAGAAGCGGATGAAGCGGATGTCGCGCTCCTCGACGATCGCCTTGACGTCGTCGGCGGTTCTGGGCTGGTCGGCCATCGGGCTCCTTCTGTGCAGGCGGGATCAGTGCGCGAGGCCGCGCAGATTATTAGGAGCCGCGCCGGCGCGTCAGGAGAGCCAGCTGTTGGCCCACTGCTTCAGCGCACGGACCGCGGGCTCGAGAGCCCTGCCCTTCTCCGTCAGCTCGTACTCGACGCGCACCGGGACGTCGTCGATCA
>JBOGZH010000286.1:0-3373 GCA_050697095.1 Solirubrobacterales bacterium | reverse complement strand
CTGGGCGCGCGTGCCGCGCCTGCGTCGCGCTTCGCGCGGACTCTCCCAGGGGCGCGAGCGGCTGGGCGCAGGCATGGGAAGGGCCGGCAAGCGGGCGCTCGCGGTGGCGATCTCCAGACCCGGACGGGTGCTCGCGGTGGGCTTGGTGCTCGCCGTCTCGGGTTGGATCGCGGGCACACGGACGGAGGTCGTATCCGACATAACCGAGCTGGTTCCCGGCGATCTCCGGGCGCTCGAGGACGTCGATCAGCTCCAGGAGGCCACCGGGGTCTCGGGAGAGCTCAACGTGGTGGTACGCGGCGAGGACGTCACCGATCCCGAGGTGATCGAGTGGATGCGCGACTTCAAGCAGCGCGTGCTCGAGCGCCACGGGTTCACCGGCGAGTTCCCGCGCTGTGAGGACGCCGAGCTGTGCCCGGCGGTCGCTCTGCCGGACCTGTTCGAGGACGGCGGGCAGCTGACCGAGAGGAGGGTTGACACCGTCCTCGACGCCGTGCCGCCGTACTTCTCCCAGGCGGTGATCGCGCGGAGCTCGGGCTCCGGGCCGCCGGACGCCGCGCACATCGCGTTCGGGATTCCCGTGATGCCGCTCGACGAGCAGAAGGAGCTGATCGACGACATCCGCGCCCAGGTGGACCCACCGGGCGCCACCGGCGACCCACCCGACGGGGTGGACGCGGAGCTCGCGGGGCTCCCGGTCCTCGCGGCAGAGGCCAACGAGGATCTCTCCGGAAGCCGCTACTGGCTCACGGCCGCGGGGCTGCTCGCGGTCGCCGCGGTGCTCCTCGCCGTCTATCGCTCCCCCAGGCGCGCCCTCGTGCCCCTGATCCCGATCGTGCTCGCGACAGGATGGTCGGCGCTGGTGCTCGCGGCGATCGGGATCCCTCTCAACCCGATGTCGGCGACGCTGGGCGCGCTCGTGATCGCGATCGCGACGGAGTTCAGCGTCATCCTTTCGGCGCGCTTCAGCTCCGAGCGGGAGGCGGGCCGCTCCGTGGGCGAGGCGCTGCGGCGCACCTACGCCCGCACGGGCACCGCCGTGCTCGCCTCGGGGGTGACCGCGATCGCCGGCTTCGCGGCCCTGATCGCGACCGAGATCAGGATGTTGCGCGACTTCGGATTCGCGACCGTTGTCGACCTCGGCGTCGCGCTGCTCGGCGTGATGATCGTCCTCCCGGCGACGCTGGTGTGGGCGGAGGGCGGGTTCGAGCCGCTGTCACGATGGACAGGTCGAGCGCGGCGCCGGCTCGGCGGCCTGTCGCCGACGCGCGAGGCGCGCCGATCATGAGACGGCCGGGGAGGGCGTACTCGCTCTTCGTCGGCGCCGCGTTCGTCGCCCTGATCGGGGTCGCCCTGCTCAACACGCTGCGCACGACCGAGGGCGGCCTGCTGGGGGCGGGGGACGAGCGCGGGATGGCGCTGTCCCAGTTCGCCGTCCCGGACGCGCTCGGGCCGCTCCAGGGAGACGCGAACGTGTTCCAGGACGATTGCGAGAGCTCCGAGGTCCCCTGCCCCGCCGATCAGCGGCGCACACCGGCGTGCCAGGTGAAGGGCGAGGGGGTCCTCCGGGTGTGCGACTACTTCGACAGGCCGCTGGTGCTCTCGTTCTGGTTCAGCCGGGGAGGTGACTGCCTTCCCAGCCAGGACCTGGTCGATCGCGTGGCCTCGCGCTACCGTGGGCGGGTCAGCTTCCTCAGCGTCAACATCCGCGACGAGCGCGAGGAGGTGAGCGCCGCGATCCGCGAGCGGGGGTGGAGCCTGCCGGTCGGCCACGACGCGGACGGGGCCGTGAGCAATATCTACCGGGTCGGTGTGTGTCCGACCGTGGCGTTCGCGTACCCCGGGGGGATCCTGAGGGGAGCGAGCGTGGGAAGCGAGGAGCTGGATCGCGGCCAGCTCGCGGATCAGGTCGAGGAGCTGCTTCGCGAATCCCGCCGCCGCGAGGCGACCGACCGTTGACGCAGCAGGGACCAACAGGAAACCGCGCGGCGCCCGCACGCGATCCTTCGGATCGCGTTACCGCTCGCCTTTCGGCTCGCTCGCTGAGGACGCGGATCGAATGATGGAGACGGCGCCAGTAGCGCCCGAGCTGCGCGAGGAGTTTCCGGGGCTCGCGATCCACTACCTGGTCCTCGATCGCGGATCGGGGCGCAGCCCCAGGGAGGTGAAGCAGCGGCTCCGCGGTCTCAGCGACCGCTTCACCGGCGGGGACGCGATCAACCTCAGGCACCGCCCGATCCCGTGGGCGTACCGGGTCTTCTACCGTCACATCGGCCTCGATCCGGACCGGACGCGGACACCGGTCGAGGAGCTCGCCCTCGAGCGGATGAAGCACGGCGGGTTTCGCAGCCTGAGCCTGCTCGACGACGCGCTGACGATCGCGATCATCGAGTCGGGAGTTGCGATGCGGGCATTCGACGCCGACCGGGTCGCGGGCCGGGTGGGGCTGCGCGGCTCGGCTCCGGGGGAGGGCCTCGAGGGCCGCCCGGGGGAGCTTCCCGCCGGGACGCTCGTGATCGCCGATGAGGCGCGCCCGATCGCGCTCCTGTTCGGGGCCACCGCGAGCGGGCGGGGGGTCCGGTCGAAGACGCATCGCACCTTGCTGGCCGCGACTCAGGTCAAGGGCGTCCCCGACATCGCGGTCGAGGAGGCGCTGTGGTTGGCGGCCGACGTCATGAGGACGTAGAATCCGAGGTTCCGAAGTACTTCGGAAGGGAGTCATGCCCGAGCTGCTTGAGCAGAGCGTGCCGACCGGGTCCCGATCAGAGGCGCATCCGGGAGCCGCGATCCCGCCGGCGACCGGTGGCCGAGCTCGGGTCACCGAGGACGCGGGGCGGCTAGCCCGCGAGGATCTGCGACGCCAGATCGGTGAGCTCGAGCGCGAGCTGGGCGAGCTATTCGCGACGGCGTTCCCTCGCCCCGGGATCGAGTTCGGGGTCGCCGCGGCCGGCGGCCCCCGAGTGTTGGGCGTGGCCGACCTCGAGATGGTCCGCGACGCGCTGGCGGCCCGCCTTCAGGAGGCGCGGGGTGAGCTGTCCGCTCGCGTCGACGTCGAGGAGCGCAACCGCGAGCTGATCGAGCGGATGGCCGCGGAGCCGGGCCGCTATCGCTGGATTCGGGTCTCGAACGAGGACATCGGGGAGCGCGGCTGCCGCCACTGGCACTCGCGTCCCCGGTGGGGTCTCCTCGGGATGATCCTCGGCTGGTGGCGGATCAGGCTCTCCTCGGGTTGCCCATTACCCCGGGGGCGCGGCTCCGCCGCGTCCCGCCCCAAGAAGACTGACATGGCGCGCAAGTCCCGCAAACGGCGGCGACGCCGCACCGCGCCGCCGCGGCGGGCGGGCGACCCAAACCCGGCCCCGCCGGCCGACAC
>JBOGZH010000285.1:0-12327 GCA_050697095.1 Solirubrobacterales bacterium | reverse complement strand
CTGATGGAGGTCCGCGACCTCGCTGTGCGCTTCCGGTCGCGCCGGCGCGAGGCCCGCGCCCTCGACGGCGTCTCGCTCGAATGGCGGCGCGGAGAGATCCTCGGGGTGGTGGGGGAGTCCGGGTGCGGCAAGTCCACCCTGGCGCGCGCGATGCTCGGCGTCGTGGACTCCGCCGGGGAGGTGGCGATCGACGACCGTCCCGTGAACGGCAAGGCCGCGCTGGGCGAGCTGCGCCGACGGGTCCAGATGATCTTCCAGGACCCCTACCAGACGCTGAACCCGCGACAGCGGGTGGAGGCGATCGTCACCGAGCCGCTGGTCGTCCAGGGCGTCTCCCGCGACCACCACGACGACCGCGTGCGCCGCGCGCTCGGCGACGTGGGCCTCGAGCCCGAGCGCTTCCTCACCCGCTACCCCCACCAGCTCTCGGGCGGCCAGCGCCAGCGCGTCGCGATCGCCGCGGCGCTCGTGCTCGAGCCCGAGGGGCTGATCTGCGACGAGCCCGTCTCGATGCTCGACGCCTCCGTACGCGCCCAGATCCTCACCGTCCTGGTGGAGCTCCAGCGGCGCCGCGACCTCGCGCTGCTGTTCATCACCCACGACCTCAGCCTCGCGTGGTCGCTGTGCGACCGGATAGCGGTCATGTACCTGGGGCGGGTCGTCGAGCAGGGCAGCGCCATCGACGTGATCGAGCGGCCCCAGCACCCCTACTCGCAGGCGCTCGTCACCGCCGTGCCGATCCCCGAGGCCGGGGGAGGGGGGGAGCGCGAGCTCCTCACCGGGGAGCTGCCCGACGCGACCGACGTTCCGACCGGGTGCCGTTTCCATCCGCGCTGCCCGAAGCGCTTCGAGCCCTGCGATCGCGTCGATCCGCCGCTGCTTGCCGCGGGCGGGCGCGATCAGCTCGCGGCCTGCCTGCTGCACGATCCGACCCTGACCGGGGCGGAGGGCCGCGCCGAGACCGGCGCCGTCAATGACTGAGGCCCGCTGGCGGGACATCGCCGGACCCGTCGGCCGGATCGCGCCCGGGGATAGAAACTCGATCACGGACGTGCAGGGCGTCCGGGTCGGCCACGCGCAGGCGGAGAGCGGCGAGCGAACCGGGGTGACGGTCGTGGCGCCGCCGTCCCTACCGGTGCCCGCCGGCGCCGCGACGGTCAACGGGATGGGCGAGCTCACGGGCAAGCTCGAGATCGACGAGCGGGGAACGATGAAGACGCCGGTCTACCTGTGCGGCACACACGCCGTCGGCGTCGTCCATCACGCCGCCGTCCTCGCCTCCGGCCGCGGCCCCGACGAAGTGGTGCTGCCGGTGGTCGGCGAGTGCGACGACGGCGACATGGCCGACTCGCGGACCGTGACCGGCGCCGACGTCGAGCGGGCGCTCAGGGCTCTCGGCGAGGAGGTTCCGGAGGGGACGGTCGGGGCCGGCACGGGGATGAGCTGCTTCGACTTTCCCGGCGGCATAGGCAACGCCTCGCGGTCGGCCGGCGAGCACCACGTGGGGGTCCTGCTGCTGTGCAACTTCGGATACGGCGCACGTGAGTACCTCGACGTCCTCGGCCACCGGCTCGAGCCCGCCTGCGCGGATTCCGACTCTCACGGCTCCTGCATCGCCGTGTGCGCGACCGACGCGCCGATGGCCCCGCACCAGCTCCGGCGCCTCTCGCTTCGTCCCCTGCTCGGGCTCGCGCGTGCGGGGTCGTATGCGGCGGAGGGCTCCGGGGAGATCGGTCTCGCGTTCTCGACCTCGGCCGAGCAGGATCTCTCCAACGAGGACCTGGACCCGTACTTCGCCGCCGCGTACGAGGCTGCTCACGAGGCGGTCTACAACTGCCTCGTCGCGGCGCGGCCGGCCGAGCAGCTCGACGGCACGATGCAGGACGAGTTCCCGATCGAGACGGTCCGGCGCCTGGCGCACGCACGCGAAGGGTGAGCGGGGCGCGCACGAGTGAGCGCGAGGCTCTGCAAGGGTGTGGGCGGGTGGGGAATTTGATGTTGGGCCGAGCGCGAACATCAGATGACATGGGTGGAACCGCGCTCCAGGACGAGGTCGTGGGGCTGGCGCGCGACCTGATCCGCCTCGACACCTCGAACCCGCCCGGCGCGGAGACGCCGGCCGCGGAGCTCCTCGCCGCCTACCTGCGCGATGCCGGCGTCGAGTGCGAGCTGGTCGGTCCCGATCCCGAGCGGCTCAACCTCGTGGCGCGGATCGAAGGCCGCGGGCAAGGACCCTCGATCATGCTCATGGCCCACACCGACGTGGTCCCGGCCCCGGCGGACCATTGGACCGTGCCTCCGTTCGAGGCGCGGCTCCGCGACGGTGAGCTCGTCGGCCGCGGCGCCGCCGACATGAAGGGCGAGCTCGCGGCGAGGGCGGTCGCGCTCGCCGCGCTCGCCCGCAGCGGGGAGCAGCCCGAGGTGGACGTGGTCCTGGTCGCCGCGGCTGATGAGGAGCGCAACACCGCCGACGTCGGCATGTCCTGGCTGGTGCGCGAGCGCGAGGACCTGCGCTGCGAGGTCGCGCTCAACGAGGGCGGCGGGTGGCTGATGGAGCTCGCGGACGGCCGCCGGGTCGTGACCGTTGGCATCGGCGAGAAGCAGACGACCTCGCTGCGGCTCCGAGTCCACGGCCGCGCGGGGCACGCCTCGGTGCCCGACACCGCCGACAACCCGCTGCGCCATGTCGCAACGGCGATCGACCGGCTGCTCGCCCAGCGCCGGCCCGCCCGCCTGGAGCCCGCCGTCGGCCGTGCGCTGAGGGGGCTGGGCGCGCCGGCGGGCAGCGACGACGAGATCATTGCCTGGGCCGGCGGGCAGCATCCCCTGCTTGCCGAGATGCTCCCCGCGATGGCCCGGATGATCGTCACCCCGACGGGCCTTCAGACCCACGAGCCCGCCAACGTCATCCCCCCGTTCGCGGACGTGATCTGCGACTGCAGGGCACTTCCGGGCGAGACCGTGGATGACATCCGGGAGCACGTGGACGGCGCGCTCGGCGACGCGTTCGCCTACGAGCTCGAGCCGCTCGAGCCGCTCGAGGGGGGCACCGGGTCACCGATCGACACCGCGCTGTACCGCGTCTGCGAGCAGTACGTCGCGAGCCGCCTGCCCGGCGCGGAGCTGCTCCCGGTCGTGTCCACCGGGTTCACCGACTCCCACTGGGTCCGCAAGGTTCACGGGACGGTCGCGTACGGGTTCGCCCCCGTGTTCTCCACCGACATCCGCGCGTACGTCGCCCGTATGCACGGCGCCGACGAGGGCCTCGACGTCGCCGACCTCGTCGAGATGGCGGAGTTCCACCTCCATGTCCTCACGGCCCTGTCCGGGCGGACGCCGCCTCAGGTCAAGACGAAGAGCTGACGTGAACGTGCCCGCCGTGAGCTCGAGCACCACGTCCGGGTCGAACGCCTTCTCGACGTGTCGCCGCCACGGTCCGAGATCGCCGTTGCGGTACGAATCGTTGGCCGCCGCAATGCCCCGCGTGCCAGCTCGACGTTCTCCTCAGACATCGGCTGCCGAGTATCACGGACCGGCCTCGGACGCCGCCGACACACTCCGATCTATATTCGGTGCGGGCCGACGATGGCGAGAACCGATGGACATGCATAGGAGCGAGTCGGTCGTCGCCTGCCCCCGCGAGCTCGGTCGCGGCGTGATTGTGGCCGCAGGCGCCCAGCCTCCCGAGCGCTGGACGCGCTGCGCCCGGCTGCGCGTCGACGACGCGGCGCTGGCGCGGCCCGAGATGGTGATCGCCTCCCTGCACGCCGCCTGGATGAACCGGCAGGCGGTCGTCGTCGAGATGGCGGTCGACCCGGGACGGTTCCGCGAGCCGGAGCGGGACGGCTCGCCGGTGCACGGGCTCGATCCGGCGCTCGTGCTCGCCTCGGACCGCCTCCACTTCCTCGTGTGGGCGAACAACTACGACGCGCGCTCCGGGGAGCCGATCTGGTGGTGGTCGCGCAAGGCAGAGGCCGCCGGCGCGGCCGCGGGGCCCGGGGGCGGGCCGGACGTCTCGCTGCCTGGGGGGGTCACGGCCTGGGTGGACGGCGGACCGCGCTGGAGTGTGCCGAGGCTCGCCGAGCCAGTCGTGCATTCAGAGTCGGTCGAGGCCGGGGAGCTGGCGAGGGTGTCGCCCGCGGGCAATCCCGACGCCGACCTCGCGCCGGATCAGCTCGCCGCGGTCGCCCACGACGGCGGCCCCGTGCGGGTGATCGCGCCGGCGGGCTCGGGCAAGACCCGGGTGCTGACCGAGCGCCTCCGACACCTGCTCGGCGACCGAGGCTACGAGCGCGCCGGCGTGCTCGGCGTCGCCTACAACAAGGAGGCCCAGCGTGAGCTCGAGTCGCGGTTGGCCGACCTCGAGCCGCGGACCCGCACCCTGAACGCGCTCGGCTACCACGTGCTCGCCGAGCATCGGGGCGAGCGCCCGCCCGTTCTCGACGAGCACGACGTGAGGGCGATCGTCGACGACGTCTTTCCGGTGCCGCGCCGGATGGCCAACACCGACCCCGTCGGTCCCTACCTCGACGCGCTGACCCAGATCCGGCTGGGCCTGATCGATCCCGAGGCGCTCGAGGCCGGGCGCGACGACGTCCCCGGCCTGGCCGATCGCTTCGATGCGTACCGCGAGCGCCTGCTCGCAACGGGCGCGATCGACTTCGACGAGCAGGTGTACGGCTCGATCGAGGCGCTGATGCGGGATGGCGCCTTCCGGCGCCGGATGCAACCGCCCCACCGGCACCTGCTGGTGGACGAGTTCCAGGACCTCACCCCCGCGCACCTGCTGCTTCTTCGCCTGCTCGCGATGCCGATGCTCGACGTGTTCGGGGTCGGCGACGACGACCAGACGATCTACGACCACGCCGGGGCCGACCCGCGCTTTCTGGTCGGCTTCGGCGATTTCTTCGCCGGCGCCGAGGCGGTCGCGCTGGAGGTCAACTACCGCTGCCCGGCGGCCACTGTCGAGGCGGCGAGCAGGCTGCTCGCCTACAACCGGGTCAGGGTCGAGAAGGAGATCCGGCCCGGCCCCGCGGCCGACGACGAGCCCGCCGCACTGCGGATCCTCACCTCGCCGCCCGACGCCGGTGCGAGCAGCCTGGTCGAGATCGTCGGCGAATGGCTCGCCGAGCCACGGATCGAGCCGCGTCACCTCGCCGTGCTTGCGCGGGTCAACTCGCTGCTGCTGGCGCCGCAGGTCGCGCTTCAGGCCGCCGGCGTGCCCGTGCACTCGGTGCTGCGGGCCGATGTCCTGGAGCGCACCGGGATGGCGGCCGCGCTGGCCTGGCTGCGGGTGGCGATCGAGCCCGGCGCGCTGGCGCCCGCCGACCTGGAGACCATCCGGCGACGGCCCAGCCGCGGGTTCCCGAACTGGATCTCGAAGTGGTTCTCACGACGGGGCAGCGTCAGCGGCCTGCGCGGGATCTCGGACAAGATCGACGACGAGCGCGTCGCGGGCAAGGTCACCGACCTCGCCGACGCGATCGAGCTCGTCGCGCGGGCGGCGGCCGAGGGCGCCGACACGCGCGCGCTGCTGGAGCTGATCCGCGACGGAATCGGGCTCGGCGGGGCGATGGACCTCCTCGACGGGTCGAAGGGCAATCAGAGCGCGGCGAGCCATCTGGACGATCTCGAGGCGTTGCTCGGCGTCGCCGATCTGCACCCCGACCCGGCCGGGTTCGAGTCCTGGCTGCGCGACTCGCTCGCCCGGCCCGCGACCGACGACGGGGTGACGCTTTCCACGGTGCACCGGGTGAAGGGGCGGGAGTGGGACCGCGTCGCGGTATTCGGGGTGACGGCGGGGATCCTTCCCCACCGCCTGGCGGAGGACGCCGAGGCCGAGCGGCGCGTGCTGCACGTGGCGATCACCCGCGCGCGGCACCGCTGCGCGGTGCTCGGCGACGCGGAGCGGGTCTCGCCGTTTCTGGACGAGCTGCGCGGCAGCGCCGAGGAAGCCTTCCGCCAGCCCTCGCGCGAGGCCGCCGTGAAGGCGTCGGGCGGCCGAGGGGTTGCTGCGAAGGCGGCGGCGATCGGGCCGCTGCCCCCCGAGGGCGAGGCGGCCGAGCGGGCGCTGCGCGCGTGGCGCGGTGAGCGCTGCGCGCGCGACGGGGTCCCCGCCTACGTGGTGCTCGCCAACAAGCACATCGCCGGCATCGCCGCCGCGATGCCGGCGGACGCCGCCGGGCTGCGCACCTGCGACGGGATCGGTCCCGCGAAGCTGGAGCGCTACGGTGACGAGATCCTCGCCGTGCTCGATTCCGTGCGTGGGGCCGCGCCGGCCTAGACCGCCGCCTTCGCCCTGCGCATCGCCTTTCGCCGCTCGGTCTTGCCGAGCTCGGCCTTGCGCAGTCGCACCGCGTTCGGGGTGATCTCGACGCACTCGTCCTCGCGCAGGAACTCGAGTGCCTGGTCGAGTGAGAGCCGGCGCGCGGGCACGAGGCGCACGAGCACGTCGGCGGCGGCGGCGCGGACGTTGGTCTGGTGCTTCTGCTTGATCGCGTTGACGTCGAGGTCGTCCGCGCGCGAGTTCTCGCCGACGATCATCCCCTCGTAGACCTCCTCGCCGGGGCCGACGAACAGCGCGCCGCGCTCCTGGAGGCCGAAGAGCGCGAAGCTCGCGGTCGAGCCCTGGCGGTCGGCGACGAGGGCGCCCGTGGGTCGGGTGCGAAGCTCGCCGCCCCACGGCTCCCAGCGGTCGAAGACGTGGTGCAGGAGTCCGGTGCCACGCGTCTCGGTCAGGAACTCGGTGCGAAAGCCGATCAGCCCGCGGGCCGGGACCAGGTACTCGAGGCGCACCCGACCGGTCGAGTGGTTGACCATCTGCTCCATGCGACCCTTGCGCAGGGCGAGGAGCTGGGTGACGACGCCGACGTACTCCTCGGGCAGATCGATCGCCAGGCGCTCGACAGGCTCGTGCGCGCGGCCGTCGATCGCGCGGATCAGCACCTGCGGCTGGCCCGCGGTCAGCTCGAAGCCCTCCCGGCGCATCAGCTCCAGCAGGACCACGAGCTGCAGCTCGCCTCGACCCTGGACCTCCCAGGCGTCGGGGCGCTCGGTGTCGCGGACCCGGATCGAGACGTTTCCGACCAGCTCCTGGTCGAGGCGGTCCCGGATCTGCCGCGCGGTGAGCCGCCCCCCCTCGCGGCCGGCGAACGGGGAGGTGTTGATGCCGACCACGATCGACAGCGAGGGCTCGTCGACCGTGATCACCGGGAGCGGTCGGGGATCGGCGGGATCGGAGAGCGTCTCGCCGATCGTCACCTCCGGCAGGCCGGCGACGGCGATGATCTCACCCGGCCCGGCCTCCTCGGCGGCGACACGGTCCAGGGCCTCGGTGACGTAGAGCTCGGTGGCCGTGGCGCGCTCGACCGTCCCGTCGGTCCGGCACCAGGCGATCGGTGCGCCGGCGCGGATCGTCCCGTTGTGGACCCGGCACAGCGCCAGGCGGCCGACGTAGGGGGAGGCGTCGAGGTTGGTGACGTGTGCCTGGAGGGGATGGTCGGGGTCGTATTCGGGCGCCGGAATCCGCTCCAGCATGAGGTCGAGCAGGGGGGAGAGGTCGCTCCCCTCGACCCCGTCGGTCAGCGACGCCCAGCCCGCCCTCGCGTTCGTGTAGGCGATCGGGAACTCGACCTGTTCGTCGTCGGCGTCGAGGTCGAGGAACAGCTCGTAGACCTCGTCCACGACCTCTGCGATCCGCGCGTCGGGGCGATCGACCTTGTTGACGGCCAGGATCACCGGCAGGCGCGCCTCGAGCGCCTTGCGAAGCACGAAGCGGGTCTGGGGCAGCGGTCCCTCGGAGGCGTCCACCAGCAGCAGCACTCCGTCGACCATCGTCAGTCCCCGCTCGACCTCGCCGCCGAAGTCGGCGTGGCCGGGCGTGTCAACGATGTTCAGCTTCACCCCGGCGTGGTGGACCGCGGTGTTCTTCGCGAGGATCGTAATCCCTCGCTCGCGCTCCAGGTCCATCGAGTCCATGACCCGCTCGGCGACCTCCTGGCCGGTGCGAAAGGCCCCCGATTGCCACAGCATCGCGTCGACCAGCGTCGTCTTGCCGTGGTCGACGTGGGCGACGATGGCGATGTTCCGGAGATCGGTGCGCCGGGCCATGAGGACGGAGGATGGTAGGGGTCGCGGCCATCCTGCCGCCGGACCCAGTCACGGCTCATCGCGCCGCGGTCAGGAACCCGGCCCACACCCTGGTCATCGCGTCGACGATCGCCGGACGGGAGACGCCGGGGCTGTCCAGCCACCACAGGACGAGCGACGCCATCCCCATGCTCATCAGCTCGGCGAGCGGCTCGAGCTCGCGGCGCGGGATCCGCACCTCGCTCAGCGAGCGGATCACCTCCACCAGCACCGCCCGCGCCCGCGCGTGGACCTCGAGTCGGAATGCCTGCACCTCCGGCCCGCCGCCGGTGTCGCGAAAGAGCATCTTCCAGGCGTAGGAGTGGGCCTCGACGTACGCGAACCACACCTCGAGCACGGCGCGCAGACGCTCCTCCAGCAATCCCTCCGCGGGGATCACGCCGGCGAAGCTCCCGAGGTCCTCGCGGTGTCGCTCGAGCAGCGCGAGATAGAGGGCCCTCTTCCGGCCGAAGTGGCGGTAGAGGATCGGCTTGGTGACCCCGGCCGCTGCGGCGACGTCGTCGAGCCGGGTTCCGTCGTAGCCGTGCTCGCCGAACAGCCGACCGGCGGCTTCGACGATCAGGGCGCGGCGCTCCTCGGTCGGAAGCCGCCTTCGCGTTGCGGGTTTACTCATTGTTACCAAAGGGTAACTTAGCTGGTAACGTAAACGGCGACTTGCGAAAGCATCGAGAAAGCCGAGGTGAAACGACCATGACCGAGACCGACACCGCCACGAGCGAGCGGATCCACGACCCCGTCCACCGCGTCTCCTACTCCTTCCGTCCCGAGGGGGAGAAGCTGTGGGTCTACACGTGGCTCGAGGACGGCGGGAACCTGCCCGAGCACTTCCACCCCTCGCTCGAGGAGCACTGGGAGGTGCTCGAGGGCGCGGCCCGGGTGAAGCTCGACGGCGCCTGGCGCGACCTCGTCCCCGAGGACGGCCCCGTCGTCGTCGCCCCCAACGTCAGGCACGAGCTCGCGAACACGAGCGGCCGCCAGGCCCACCTGCGCTCCGAGGTGATCCCCGCGGGGAACCTCCAGGAGTTCCTCACCGAGAGCGCCCGGGCCGCGCGCGAGGGGCTCTACAACAGCCGCAACATGCCGACGAGCTGGCGCGGGGCGGTCTGGATCGCCGCCTTCGCGCAGCGCTTCCGCGACGAGACCGTGATGACCTCGCCCCCGCCCGCGGTCCAGCGGGTCGTCCTCCCGTTGATGGCGAGGTTCGCCCGCTAGCCGTCGGCTTCGAGCTGGTCCAAATCGGCTCGGTCAAGTGGGCGATCGGCGGCTCGTTCCCTCGCGCGGGCCTTCTCGAAGGCGGCGGAGAGGTCGTGTGCAAAGCGCACGAGCTTGGCGCCTTCTTCGAGGTTCTCGCTCGGTGGCTTCGCGGAATTGCGCCGCAACCGAGCCCGTCGGACCCGCTCGTTGTGCTCGGCGTCCCGCCGCCACCATTCCGCTGACCGGTTGGGATGACGATCTGACATCGCCTCTGATCGTAGCCTTGCCTTCGGCCACGGTCGCCCCTCGCGCAGCGCCCGGGCGCCCGCTCGGCGCTGGATAATGCAGGCGTGGGCGAGACGCCGCAGACCCCGCCCGAGTTCGACGTCGCCCTCGCCGAGGCCGCCGCCTGGGCCGGCGCCGGGCCGGAGGGGATCGGCGAGACGGCGGTCGCGCCGCCGGTCGAGGACCGGCTGGACGTCGAGGGCGACGACCCGGCGGTGGCGCTGCGCCAGACGCTCGGGATGTTCGCCACCGGGGTCACCGTGATCACGACGCTCGTCACCGAGCAGGTCCACGGCATGACGGCGAACGCCTTCATGTCGGTGTCGCTGGAGCCGCCGCTGGTCCTGATCTCGGTCGATCGGCGGACGAAGATGTGCGCGCTGCTCCACGAGGAGTGCCGCTTCGCGGTCAATGTCCTGGCGCACGACCAGCGCGCGCTGTCGGATCGGTTCGCCGGCCGCGCGGCGGAGGGCACCCCGGCGCCGAGCTTCGCGGTCGTCCACGACACGCCGCTGGTCGAGGGCGCCGCGGCCCACTTCGTGGCGCGCGTCGTTCGCTCCTACTGGGGTGGGGACCACTCGCTTTTCCTCGGCCGCGTGGAGTACGCCCGGTTCACGCAGGGTGCGCGCCCGCTGCTCTTTCACGGCGGCCAGTACGGGCAGCTGACCGCCGGTCAGTAGGGTCCGCTCAGGTCATCGGGCCCCTGGTGCCAGCGAGTGTGCGGTTATCGACGGGATCCCGAACTGGGCCGGGCCGTCACGCTCCTGGCCGCCTCGCTCGCCCCCGCGGCGGCATCCCTCGTCGGAGGGAAGGTCAGGAGCGCGGGCGGGTCTTCTCGGGGTCGTAGAACGGAATCCGCACCACCGTCGCGGGGATCCGCTTCTGGTGGCCGTCGAGCTTTCCGACCTCGACCTCGGTGCCGGGCTCGGCGTACTGGACGGCCATTCGGCACAGGGCGATGTTCTTGCGCAGCACGGGGCTGCGGGTGCCGCTCGTGACGACGCCGACCTGCGAGCGGCCGACGTGCACGCAGTCGCCGTGACCCGCGGTCTCCTGCCCCGCGAGCTCGAGGCCGACGAGCACGCGCTGGGGGTGCGCCTTGCGCTCCGCGAGCGCATCCTTGCCGACGAAGTCGTCCTCCGTATCGAGCGCGACCGTGAACCCGATCCCCGCCTCGAACGGGTCCACCTGGTCGTCGAACTCGTACCCGGCGAAGATCAGCCCGGACTCGATCCGAAGCATGTCCAGCGCCGAGAGGCCGAGCGGCTTCAGGCCGTGCGGCCGGCCGGCCTCCCAGATCGCGTCCCACACAGCGGGGCCGTCGTCGGGGTGGCACCACACCTCGTACCCGAGCTCCCCCGTGTAGCCGGTGCGCGAGACGACGATCGGGATCCCGTCGTAGTCGCCGATTCGCCCGATCGTGAAGCGGAACCAGCGCAGCTCCTCGAGCGCCTGCTGGGTCGGCGGGGTCCACACGACCTCCCGGAGGATGTCGCGGCTCGCCGGGCCCTGGACGGCGACGTTGTGGAGCTGGTCGGTGGACGGCTTCACCCACACCCGCATCGACTCGGCGTCGGCCAGCTTTCGCAGGTGCACGCCCGTGTACTCGTCGCCGCCCACGAAGCGGAAGTTGTCGTCGCCGAGGCGGTGCACGGTCGCGTCGTCGATCATCCCGCCGGTCTCGTTGCACACGGCCGTGTATGTGACCTGGCCGACCGCGAGGCGGCGGGCGTCGCGCGTGATCGCCCGCTGGATCAGCTGCTCGGCGTCCGGCCCCAGCACCTCCCACTTGCGAAGCGGCGACAGGTCCATGATCGCCGCGCGCTCACGGCACGCCCAGTACTCGGCGATCGCGTCCTCGCCCTGGAAGCAGTCGGGCAGCCAGTAGCCCCGGTACTCGATCAGGTCGCGGGTGAGCTCGGACGTGCGCGGATGGAAGGCGGTCTCCTTGGTCATTACGGGGTCGGCCTCCGGGGTGACGCGATGGGCGATCGCCAGCGAGAACCGGTTCTCGGGCCGGTACACGCGGACGTGGACGTCGGTGATCTCCCAGCCGTTGGCCGGGTCGATGTCATCGGGGCAGGCCGACGACGCGCAGACGAGGTCGTTCGCCGCGCGCAGGAGGACGTAGTCCCCCGGCCGCGACCACGGCTCGTCGGCCATCAGCCTATGGTTCGAATCGAACGCCGTGTTGTAGAAGAGGTTCAGCGCCTCCCAGCCCCTGCGCGGGGGGACGCCGTAGGGGGTCACCTGGCCGTTGAAGTTCTCCGAGCAGTTGACGTGGCCGGGATAGCCCTTGTCCTCGTAGTACTTGGCGGTACAGGCGAGGCCGAAGGTGTCGTGGCGGCCGACCGTGTCGCGGACGACCTCGACCAACGGGTCCTGGTCGACGTCGTAGAACTTCCCTTGCAGGCCCGGCTGCGGGTACGCCTGCCCCATGAGCGAGCGCGTCGTCGTCGCGTCGAGGCCGCGCTCGAGCCCCGACTCGAGCTTGCGCCGGTGGAACGCGAGGAAGTCGGAGCACTGCTTCCCCTCGACGTCGATCACCTGGATGAACTCGCCCGCGCGCACTTCGTAGGCGAGTGCCGTGGCCGCGTCGACGCGGACGTCGAGCCGTGGCTCGGCCAGCGGCGGCGGGAGCTCCACCTGGTCGTACGTGCGGGCTGCGGTACGCCGAACCTCGACGAGGAGCTCGGAGGG
>JBOGZH010000284.1:0-4651 GCA_050697095.1 Solirubrobacterales bacterium | reverse complement strand
CCCGCGACGCCGTACACCACCGCCGAGCTGTCGATGTCATTCCTGCGGCCGGCCCAGCTGGGCGCGACGCTGTCCGCGGGGGGCCAGGCAATCCACGTGGGGCGCTCGGTCGCGCTGTCGGAGGCCTTCCTGCTCGAGGAGGGGAGCGACCGGCTGATCGCCCACGGCACCTCGCGGTGCGCGGTCCTGCCGGCGATCGAGCCGGTCCCCGAGCCGCCGGATGACCTTCCGGTCATCGAGCCCGATGACGACGAGGAGTCCGACCCCTACCGGCGCCCCTGGCCGACCGACTGGGTAATCCCCCAGGACACCTGGGACAGCCTCAGCGGGAGGGAGATCCTCGAGCGCCAGCTCGAGGGCGAGCTTCCCCCACCCCCGATCTACGGGCTCACCGGGATGCGCCCGGTCGAGTTCGACGAGGGGACAGCGACGCTGCGCCTTCCCGCGACCGGCTGGCTGACGAGCCCGGCCACGACCGTGCAGGGAGGCGTGATTGCGATGCTCGCCGACACGTCGATGCTGATCGCGGTTCAGACCATCGCCCCGCCCGCGACGGCGTTCGCGGGGCTCGATCTGAAGGTCAACTACCTGCGCCCGGTGCACCCCGACGGGCGGGATCTGACCGCCCGCGCGGCGGTGATCCACTCCGGGGCGACGATCGTGATTGCGCGCGCCGAGGTCACCAACGCCGACGGCAAGCTCGTCGCAATCGCCACGGGCTCCTCGATGTACCTCCCCGGCCGTCCGGCGGCTCTCGGCGAGCTCGAGCTCGCCGCGGAGGCGGACGAGGCGGACGAGGCGGCCGAGGCGGGCCAGACTCAGTAGGCGACGGAGGCGAGATACAGGCCGTCGGGCACAGCCGTCTCGCCGGCGGCCTCCCGGGGCGCGCCCTCCAGGAGCGCGACGAACTCGTCGTGACCGCGACGCCCGCTCGCCACCTCGAGCATCGTCCCGACCAGCACCCGCACCATGTGGCGCATGAACGCATCCGCCTCAACCCATAGCTCGAGCAGGGCGCCGGGCCTGCCCTCGCCGAGCCGCCGGGTCCGCCACTCCGCGCTCAGGATGTCGCGCTCGAAGCGGACGTGGTCGGTCTCGGTCGGGGTGAAGGCGGTGAAGTCGTGGGTCCCGATCAGCGCCTCGGCGCAGCGCTCGAGCTTTCCGACGTAGATCTCGTGCGACCACCACAGCGCCCGACCCTCCTCGAAGGGGTCGCGGGCCGGTGAGGCGAGCACGCGGTAGCAGTAGGTGCGCGAGCGCGCGTCGCGGCGCGCGTCGAAGCCGTCGGGCGCCGGCTCAGCGCTGATCACCGCGAGGTCGCGCGGAGCGACCGCGTTGACCCGGCGGGCGAGCCGCGCCGGGAGCTCTCCCGGGCGCTCGAAGCTGGCCACCTGGCCCCACGCGTGGACGCCCGCGTCCGTGCGCCCGGCGACCGTCAGGGGTGTGGGACCCTGGAGGATCCGCTCCAGCGCCGCGCGCAGCTCACCCTCGACCGTCCGCAGTCCGGGCTGCGCCGCCCAACCTGAGAGCGCCGCGCCGTCGTAGGCGAGCGTCAGCTTGACGGTCAGGGCTCAGACCAGCTCGAGGAAGACGATCTCGGTCGAGTCGGAGCGCCGCGGCCCGAGCTTCACGATCCGCGTGTAGCCGCCGGGGCGCTCCGAGTAGCGGGGCCCGACCTCCTCGAACAGCTTGTGGACGACGAACTTGTCCTGGCCGAGCGCGGACAGGGCCTGGCGCCTCGCGTGGAGGTCGCCTCGTTTCGCGAGCGTGATCAGCCGCTCGACCTGGGGCTTCACCGCCTTCGCCTTCGCCTGGCTGGTTCGGATCCGCTCGTGCTCGATCACCTCGCGGCTGAGGTTGCGAAGCAGGGCGCGGCGGTGGGAGGGATCCCTGCTCAGCTTGTGTCGGGTCTTGCGGTGGCGCATTTCGGTGGGCCAGTTGTCAGTAGTTAGTAGTTAGTTGTCAGTTGTTAGTTGTCAGTTGTCAGTTGTCAGTTGTCAGCTCTGGGTACTGACAACTGGGTACTGACCAACTGGAGGCTATTCGTCGCGCAGGGACAAACCCAGCGCTGTGAGCGCTTCCTTGACTTCATCTATTGAGCGCTCCCCGAAGTTCGGGATCGCCTTCAGCTCGCTGTCGGACTTCTGCACCAGGTCGCCGATCGTCTGGATCCCGGCCCGCTTGAGGCAGTTGTACGCCCGGACCCCGATCTCGAGCTCCTCGATCAGGCGGTCGTCTCCCTCGGGGGGGGCCCCGGCGGCCGCGATTGCGGCCTCCGCGGCCGCGGCGCCGTCCCGGCTCGTCAGCTCCTCGACCCGGTCAGCCTCGGTGAATATCGCGAGGCTCTTGATCAGGATCTCGGCCGCCTCGCGCAGCGCGGCGCCCGGCTCGATCGACCCGTCGGTCTCGATCTCGAGACTGAGCTTGTCGAAGTCGGTCCGCTGGCCGACTCGCGCGGAGTCCACGGAGTAGGCGGCTCGCCGGATCGGCGAGAAGATCGAGTCGATCGGAATCACGCCGATCGCCTGCTCCTCGGACTTGTTGTCCTCGGCCGGCGAGTACCCGCGACCGCGTCCGACGGTCAGGTACATCTCGAGCTTCGTTCGCTTCTCGAGCGTCGCGATCGGGGCGTTCGGGTTCAGGACCTCGACGCCCGCGGGCAGATCGATGTCCTTCGCGCTCACCTTGCCCGGGCCCGTGACGACCAGGGGCACCTCCACCTCGTCGGCGTCGGTGTGCATGCGTATCACCACGTCCTTCAGGTTGAGGACGAGGTCGGTGACGTCCTCCTTCACCCCGGGGATCGTCGAGAACTCGTGCGCGACGCCTTCGATTCTGACGCTCTTGATCGCGGCGCCACCCAGCGAGGAGAGCAGGACACGCCGCAGGCTGTTGCCGAACGTGTATCCGAACCCCTTGTCGAGGGGCTCGATCACGAACGTGCCGCTGGTGTCGTCGGCCTCCTCGCTCGAGATCTTGGGGAGCTGGAACTCGGTCAGGGCTGTGGTTGTTGCTGTGGCCATTCGTTACCTCTTCATTTCTAAGCGAACCCCGCGACGGCGGTCGCGAAGCCGAGCACGTCGGGGGTGATTACTTGGAGTACAGCTCGACGATGAGCTGCTCTTGGACCGGAGTCGATATCTCGCTGCGATCCGGCAGTCGCAGGACCTTTGCGGTCAAGGAGTCGTGGTCGGCCTGCAGCCAGGGAGGGACCGCGGCGGTGAGCTCGGTCGCCGAGCGCACCACATCGGCCGCGTTCGAGCCCGCCTTGATCGAGATCACGTCGTCGGGCTTCACCTGGTAGGAAGGGATGTCGACGCGGCGGCCGTTGAGGAGCCAGTGGCCGTGCCGAACGAGCTGGCGCGCCTGGCGCCGCGAGGCCGCGAATCCGAGCCGCACGAGCACGTTGTCGAGCCGGGTCTCGAGCAGGCGGAGCAGGTTCTCGCCGGTGACGCCCGGCTGGCGGCTGGCGCGGTCGTAGTAGTTCCGGAACTGCTTCTCGAGCAGTTGGTAGTAGCGACGCGCCTTCTGCTTCTCGCGGAGCTGCTGGCGGTACTCGGACTGGCGCATCCGCCCGCGGCCGTGCTCGCCGGGCGGGTAGGAGCGCCGCTCGACGCCGCACTTGTCGGTCAGGCAGCGCTCGCCCTTCAAGAACAGCTTCTGGCCCTCGCGGCGACACTGCTTGCACTGGGGTCCGGTATCACGCGCCATCAGACTCTCCGCCGCTTTCTCGGCCGGCAGCCGTTGTGGGCCTGCGGGGTCACGTCCTTGACGGTCGTGATCTGAAGCCCGGCCGCCTGGAGCGATCGGATCGCCGTCTCGCGACCGGAGCCCGCGCCCTTCGCGTGCACCTCGACGCGCTCGAGGCCGTGCTCCATGCCCTTGCGGGCGGCGGAGTCCGCGGTCACCTGCGCCGCGAACGGTGTGCTCTTGCGCGACCCCTTGAAGCCGGCGCTCCCGGCCGACTCCCACGCGATCACGTTCCCCTCGGTGTCGGTGAGGGTCACGATCGTGTTGTTGAACGAGGTCTTGATATGAGCCTGCCCGTAGGAGATGTGCTTCTTCGTGCGGCGGCGCGAGCGCCCCTTCTTCGGCTGCGGCATCTGACTAACCCCGTATCACTTCGGGGTCGGAGCCTTGCGCCGGGCCGCGATGCTCGCGCGGCGCGGTCCCTTGCGGGTGCGGGCGTTGGTGTGCGTTCGCTGGCCACGGGTGGGAAGCCCGCGGCGGTGACGGACACCCCGGTAGGAGCCGATCTCCGACAGCCGCTTGACGTTCTGGGAGCGCTCGCGGCGGAGCTCGCCCTCCACCTGGCGCGACTCGACCGCCTCGCGCAGCTTCACGACCTCGTCCTCGGTCAGGTCCTTGACCTTGGTGTCGCCGCTGATGCCCGTGTCCTTGACGATCTTGGACGCGGTCGATCGGCCGATCCCGAAGACGTAGGTGAGCCCCACCTCGACCCGCTTGTTGACCGGGACGTTCACTCCCGCGATCCGCGCCATCGCTAGCGGTGCCTCCTTCCGCGGCGTGCTGTCGTGGGAGGAGTCACCGCTCTAACCCTGCCTCTGCTTGTGGCGCGGGTTGGAGCAGATCACGAGCACGACGCCGCGGCGCCGGATCACCCGGCAGCGCTCACACATCGGCTTTACGC
>JBOGZH010000283.1:0-3460 GCA_050697095.1 Solirubrobacterales bacterium | reverse complement strand
GACGGAGGCAGTGTCGCGAGGCCCGCGGCGCCGCGGCCGGGTCGAAGCGAGCCGAAATGCGGCCTTCGACGGCCTCGAGACCGCGGACGGCGAGCCGGGCGAGCGATCCGAACGCGAGCGCTAGTGGAGCTGCGACGAGTCCGACCGGCGAGGCGAGCAAGCCGAGGGCACCGGGATGCCCCGCAACCAGCAGGCCCTCGGCGATCTCCTGCACGGCGAACACGGCCAGGATCGACGCCGCGTAGGTGGACGCCCTCAGAAGCGGGGAGCGCGTCGGGACGCCCGTCCGGATGCCGGAGACGCCGCCCTCGATCGCGGCGAGCAGCGTCAGCGCAAAGAGCACGGCAAGGACCGGCAGCAGGGCGGTCAGGTAGGCGTGGCCGTGCTGCTCGAGCGCGTGCGACGCGCCGCCGCCATAGCCCGCCACGTACCCGAGTTGATGGACGGCGAACGCTCCGGCGGCGATCACGGTCGCCGGTCGAAGCGCTGCGATGATCCCGCCCGCTCGGCTCACGGCGGCAGTGTAATGCGGCCGCCTGAGTCCCGAGCATCGACGGGATCGCTTCCGATCGGTCTCAGCACTCGACCGTGACCCTGGCGGGATGTCAGCACGGATGCTCGCGGCCGCGGTGGCCATCGCCCTTCTCGCCGCAGGCTGCGGAGGCGGAGCTGACGGAGAGACCCCCGCCTCGGAGGAGTTTCGCCAGCAGATCGAGGCGGCCACCGAGTCCAAGCCGGGACTCAATCGCGAGCGGGTCTAGCCGGACCCGACGCAGATCACCCGGCCGGCTCGACGCCAGCCGGCTCGGCGCAGGAGTCATCATTGCATCGCTCGGTCTCGCGCAGCGCGACCGGTGCGCAGCACCCCTCCCCGCGCCACGTCCCCAGTCCCTCGCGAACGGCTACCGCGGCGATCAGGAGCGCCACTACCGGATCGAGCCACCACAGCCCGAGCAAGGCGTTGCCCACGAGGCCGACCAGGAGCGCTCCCGCCAGATAGGCACAGAGGAGGTTCTGTTGTCCTTCCCCCCGTGTGGCTGGCGAGCCGATCCGCTCGCCGATTCGCTGTTTCGCACGGCCGAGCAACGGCATTGTCACGAGGCTCGCGGTCGCCAGCCCGATCCCCACCCAGCTCGCATCCGGTCGCTCGCCGCCGACCAGCGCACTGATCGCCTCGAAGGCCACATAGGGGGCGAGCAGGAAGAACTGGATCGCGACCAGGCGCTGCGCGAGCTCTTCGGCTCGCTCGGAGAGAAGCCGCGACCCCGAGAAGCGCCACACGATGACGAGGCTCGCGACACCCTCGATCGCGGAGTCGATCCCAAAGCCGATCAGCGCGATCGACCCGGCGACGATGCCGGCCGTGATCGCGACCGCGCCCTCGATTGACATCAGGAGCAGGCTGAGCCAGGAGAGCGCCTTGGCGCGGCTCGCGAGCGCCAGCCAATCGGCGCGCGAGACATTGGACGGGGTCGCGACCTCGGGGTCGCCCAGGACCAGCTCGCTCGTGCCGGTCATCTACCGCCCCACGGTTTCGGCGGTCTGTGGGCAGGTCCCGACGGTCTCTCCCGCGCGCTCGAGAACGTGCTCTGCCGCCTCGATCAGGTCGTCGACGCCTTCGATTGCCCGGTAGTGGACCTCGCGCCCGCGCTTCTCGCGTGCCACCAGCCCACAACCCCAAAGGCAGGCGAGATGCTTGGAGACATTCGGCTGCGACAGCCCGGTTGCGGCCACGACCTCTGCGACGCGGAGCTCGTCGCCGCGAAGCGCGGCCAGGATCGAGAGCCGGGAGCGATCGGACAGCCCGCGGAGCAGATGCGCCTGGAGGTCGAGATCGGGAGCGGCGAGCGTGGTCATCGGTGCGGAATGGCCCGGGCGCTTCCGCCTGCCGCCGAGGGCCTCAACCGCCCGATCCCGGGTACGAAGCGGCCCACGCGCGCCGCGTATGCGGCATAGGCGGGACCATGCGTGCGCAGCAGATATGGCTCCTCGACGATCCGCGTTTGAAGCTTGAGGCCGGCCAGCAGCGCCGCGACGGCCGCGAGCGCGATCGGGTTGGGCACCATCATCGCCAGACCCACGGCGGCGACGAGCATCGCGGTGAAGATCGGGTTTCGCACCCGGGTGAAGATGCCGCTCGTGACGAGCTCGGTGCGCTCGCCCTCCTCAACCCCCACCCTCCACGAGCTTCCCATCTGCTCCTGGGCGAACAGGGTGCCCACCCCGCCCAGGAGCGCCAAGCCGAGTCCCGCGATCTGGACCCAGCCGGCGTCGAGCATCGTCAGCGGCTCCACCACGCCGGCGAGTTGCAGAACGGGCCCGATCACGGCGAGAACCAGCGAGATCGCGAATACCGCCCCGGCGAACCACTCCGGCGATCCAGGGGTGGCGCTGAAGCCGCGGACTCCGGAGACGCCCGTGCGGCGAAGCTGGAGCAGGGTCCGCAGTGCGAACGCGAGCAGCAGGTAAATGACGACAACTGCGAGCGCTACAGTGACCATCGAGAGAAAATATAACCCAACTGGAATCTATTTGGGAAACGCCCTCATCCAGCTGGCCGATCCCGCACACGGCGCAAGCAATGACGGGCCCGCCACATGGCGGGCCCGTCCGCTCGTACACCTGAAAATGCGAGTCGAGCTAGCGGCTAGCCGATGATCTCGTGGCCCAGGAAGAGGCAGCGGTCGCCGGCGCCATAGATCCCCTGGCCGCCTGCGAGCGTCCCGTTCTTGACCCAGCCGTTGACCTCGCCCTGGATCGCCGTACCGTCGGGCGCCGCGGCGTAGTAGGTCACCGCCTCGGCCGAGGTGCTGGCGCTGTTTGCGCCTGCCTGCTCGGTTTCGATCTGGCGACTCGTCTCGAGCGTCGCAGCGTCGAGGAAGGCGGGGGCGCCATCCAGGCTGTCCGCCTGGTGCGTGCTGAGCACCGACCCGTTCTGCGAGGTGCGAATGAAGAATTCCCCGATCACGAGGTTCCCGTCCGCATCCTTGAAGCACTTCGCGTAGATGGACAGCGGACCCGACGAGAACAGTTCGACCGGGGTCGCGTTCTGACGGGCGACGATGGGGTCGTTATTGGACGCGCTCGGCGCGACCCTCTCGAATGATCCGTTCGTCTTCAGCGAATCGACGGCCGCGGCATTCTCTGCGTTCTGGGCGTTCTCTGCGTTCTGGGCGTTCTCTGCGTTCTCGGCGTTCACCGCGTTCGCCACCGAGAGGCCCGGCGCCAGCTTTTTGATCTGCTTCTTGTATCCGAGCGAGTGCGCTGACGCAACGGACTTCAGGTCTCCTGGAACGGACTTCAGGTCTCCTGGTAAAGCGGCCCGTCGCCGCCCTCGGGGAGGGTGAGGCGCCCGCCCTTCGCGGTGATCGCCCCGCACTGGACGCAGTTCGAGGGCGTCACCTGGAGCTCGATCGTCTCCGCGCCGGACTCAAGCTGGTCGTCGGGGATCTCGTACACC
>JBOGZH010000282.1:0-7051 GCA_050697095.1 Solirubrobacterales bacterium | reverse complement strand
GAACGTGAGCTCGGGGTAGGCGGCGCTGAACGCCCGGTACTCGCGCGGCCCGTTCCCGCTCCCGTCGTATGGATCGACGACGATCACCTCGTACCCGATCCGCGACAGGACCCCGGCGACCAGGGGCTCCCCCGCGCCAATCTCCACCACGCGCCCGCCCGGCTCAACGCTCCCGACCACCGCCTTGAGCGCCCAGCACCGCTGCATGTCCTTCATGTCCAGGCTCGCCGTCGCCAGCCCACCGAGGGTCTCGCGGCTGTCGGCCCAGTCGCGCACCGCGCCGTAGGAGACGGGTGGGAGCGGGAACCGCCCCCGATAGCGGTCGCCGATCCGCCACAGCGCCTCGTCGGGGACCAGGGCGCGGCTTCGATTCGACGCGAGCCCGGCGGGCAGCGGGGAAGCTGCGGCCCCCAGGCGACGATCCCGGGTCGCGCGGACGAGATCCGCGATGCGGGCTCGCGCCTGCCTGAGTCGCGCGCCGGTCATCAGGCGCGGCCGCCGTTTCGCGCCGTGCGGGCGATCCGCCGATAGAAGTCGGCGAGCCCGGCGGCGTTCCGATCCCAGTCCAGGTTGCTCACCGCGAACTCGCGTGCCCCGCGCCCGAGGCGCTCCGCGAGCCCGGGATCGGTGACGAGGGACTCGACCCGATCGGCGATCTCGGCCCCCGTTCCTCGTTCGAGCAGGAGAGCGTTCGCACCGTCGTGGAGATCGGCGCCGATGTTGCAGTGCGGCAGGACGACGGGGCGCCCCATCGCGAGGAACTCGGGGAGCTTCGACGGAAGCCGGTAGCGGTTGAACTCGTCCGGGGCCCCGGGTTGCACGAACGCGTCGGCGAGCACCAGGAATCCGGGTACGTCCCGCCACGGGACCGCGCCCAGCTCGACCGATCCGCGGTCTCGCAGGGCGCCGAAGCTGGGGTCGATTCCGTGGGTCCAGTTCTCGCCCAGCCGCAGCAGCTTCACGGGATGCCCGCGGCGCTGCAGCAGGGTGACGGCGAGGTAGAGGCTGAACATCTCGCGCTCGTTCGCGTAGTGCATGTTCCCCTGGTAGACGAGGACGAAGGCGTCGGGATCGATTCCGAGCCGCCCGCGCGTCGACGCAGGCTCGACGTCCGGGGAGAACATCTCGGTGTCCACCCCGGGTCGCATGAGATGCCCGGGGCGATCCCCGAAGTTGAACTCCCTCAACTCTGTCGTGATCACGGTGACGCCCGCGGCGGCGCGCATGAACTCCGGATAGTGCGTGGGATGCGCGTACCCGAGCCCGGCGACCGCGTCCTGCTCGTCGATCGGAGCGTCGCGCAGCTCGTCGAAGTCCCGCCCATCGACCGCCCCGAGCAAATGCTCCTCGTTGTCCTCGAGATGCACCACGTAGGGGACTCCCAGCCTGGAGACGACCTCATTCGTGGCCCTGCGGACGCGCTCGCGCGGAGTCCAGGCGTGAACGACCATCTCGCCCGGTGCGCGCCGGTACTCGGCGATCCTCGCGGGGAGGTCCGGGTACTCCAGGCACTCGAACCTCGCCTCGCCCACCCCCTGCACCCGCTCCACCGCCCTCCCGCACACGGCGACCTCGAAGCCGAGATCGACGAGCCGGTTCGCGAACTGGAACGTCTGGATCGCGCTGTTCGAGTCGAACGTCCCGTAGTGAACGAAGAGGACTCTCATCGCATCGCGGGCGAGAGCCGGCTGCTGAGATAGGGATCGCCGCGGTCGAGCTGCTCGAACCACGAGTCCACGAGCAGCGCCCGGTCGATCATGTCGTCGCGTCGGTCCGGGGGCGGGGACTCGTAGCTGACGACGCGCGGCTCGGGAGCGTAGACGACATCCAGCCCCAGCTTCCGAACCCGGAGGCAGAGATCGACGTCGTCGTACCGGCTGCGGTACTCCTCGCTGAAGCCCCCGAGGCGCTCGAAGAGCGAGCGCCGGACCAGCATGCAGGACGCCGAGGTCGCCGCCACCTCGCGCGCGCACGACAGCGACCCGAAGTACCCGTCGTCGCCGCCCGGAGCGCCCCGCATCAGCGGCTCCGCGGGGGACCCACCGTGCCACCAGCTCACACCGGGGCGGGCGCCGTTGCCCTCCCGCCTCCGGAGGGCCAACCCGGCGTTCCGCACGCGGCCGTCCGGGTGCACGAGCAGCGGGCCGACCACCCCGACGCCCGGCATCTCCCCGTACATCAGCAGACGCTCGATCCAGTCGCGCTCGACGATCTCGGTGTCCCCGTCGAGGAAGAGCAGGTACTCGCCGGATGCTCGCTCCGCGCCCGCGTTGGCCGCCGCGGAGGGGCTCCGCCCCGGCTCGACGACGATCGCCTCGAAGCTCGGATACGCGGTTCGCTCGGAGACGGAGTCCAGACAGCGGGCGAGATCGCGCTCGTCCCCGCTCCGGGCGGCGATCACGCTGACGAGTGGGTGGTCGGAGCGCGGCTCCGGGACGAGCCGCGCCCGGTGCGGGATCTCGGGATGCGGTGTGGCGGTGGCGGCGATCCCGCGGCGGAGCAGGTGCGCCGTCACGGCGGCGGCCTGAAGCGCTTGAACGCCCGACTTCTCGTCCACCCCGGCGGCGATGCTCCCCGGAACCGCCCGCCAGTGGTACAGGATCCGCGGCAGGTGGTGGATGCGGTCCGTGTGCTCGGAGACGCGCAGCAGCAGCTCGAAGTCCTGAATCGTGTCGAACGCGGGGTCGAACCCCCCCACCCGGTCGAGCAGCGAGCGGCGCACGACGAGCAGGTGCCCGACGTACATCGCCCCGAGCGCGTACACCGGCGACCAGTCGGGCTTGAAGAACGGGGCCACCCGGTCTCCGCGGTGGTTGAGCTTGTCCTGATCCGAGTAGATCACGTCGAGCGACGGGTCGGCGTCGATCGCGTGGGCGACCTCGAGCAGCGCGTCCGGCGTCAGCACGTCGTCGTGGTCGAGGAAGGCGACGTACTCGCCGCGGCACATGCCGAGCGCGCGGTTAGACGCCGCCGAGATCCCTGAGTTCTCCCTCAGCAGCTCCACTCTGACGCGCGGATCCACGGATGCGTACTCGCTCAGCACCTCTCGCACGCCGGCCCGCTCGGACCCGTCGTCCGCGATGCACAGCTCCCAGAGGGGGTGGATTTGGGCTCGCGCCGAGTCGATCGCCTCGCGCAGGTGCGCCCCCTCGGTATCGAACGTCGGCATCGCGACGGAGATCAGCGGCGGGCTGGCCGGGCCGGTCTCGTCGCTCATCCGTGGCCCTCCGGTTCCGCGCTCAAGGCCGGCGCACGGCACGCGCGATCCGCGCCGCCGCCCGCAGCGGCGCCGTTACCCGCCAGCTCAGGGTGGAGCGGAAGTTGCGGGTCACCTCGTCGACGTGCTGCTCGAGCTGGGCGATCCGCGCGGCCTTCCGCGCCAGCTCGGCGTGAAAGGACTCGCGCAGCGCGTCGAGCTCGGCCTGTCTCTCCGAATCCTTCTGCGCTCCGGGCGCGCCTCCGCCGCCCGCCGAGACGCTCACGAGACCACCGATGCCCATCGCTCGGCGTTGAGCTCGTAGATCTCCCGCAGGATCGCGTCGATTCCGTGGCGGAGCCCCCAGTCGGGGTAGTCGGCGCGGAACTCGTCGAGATCGCTGATCCACCAGCGGTGGTCCCCGCGGCGCGCCTCGTCGCTCAGCTCCCACGACAGCTCCCTCCCCGCGATTTGCTCGCAGAGCGAGATCGCCTCCAGCATCGAGCAGTTGCTCTCACGCCCACCGCCGATGTTGTAGACCGCCGCCGCGCGCGGGGAGCGGTGGAACGCCATGCACGCCTCGACGAGATCGGCGCTGTGGATGTTGTCGCGAACCTGCTTCCCGCCGTAGCCGAACACCGTGTACCGCTCCCCGATCGCAGTGCACCTCATCAGGTAGGAGAGGAAGCCGTGCAGCATCGTGCCCACGTGGTTCGGGCCGGTCAGGCAGCCGCCGCGGACGCAGACGGTGGGCATCCCGAAGTAGCGCCCGTACTCCTGGACGAGCAGGTCGGCGGCGGCCTTGGAGGAGCCGAACAAGGAGTGCATGGTGGCGTCGATCGACATCGATGTGTCGATCCCCGCGTGGTAGTGGTGGTCCCGCGGCAGCTCCAGCCTGGTGTCGAGCTCGGTGAGCGGGAGGCGGTTCGGCGTGTCGCCGTACACCTTGTTGGTGGAGATGAACACGAAGCTCGCGTCGGGTGCGTGCCGGCGGGTCGCCTCGAGCAGGTTGAGGGTCCCGTTCGCGTTCACGGCGAAGTCGGTCTGGGGGTCGCTCGCGGCCCAGTCGTGAGACGGCTGAGCGGCGGCGTGGACGATCAGCTCCAGGTCGCGTCCCTCCCGCTCCCACAGCGCGTCGAGCCCGTCCGCGTCGCGGATGTCGAGCTCGAGGTAGCGAAAGCCGGAGTAGCGCTCCACGAGAGCTCGGGTGACGTGCGCGGTCGAGGCATCCGGGCCGAAGAACCGCGCCCGCATGTCGTTGTCGAGCCCGATCACGTCGTGGCCCGACTCGATCAGCTGGCGCACGGCCTCGGATCCGATCAGCCCACCCGAGCCGGAGACGATCGCTGTTGGCATGGGTAGCATTCTCCCGATCCCGCGCCACATCGTGCGGTGAACCCCATGCACGTGCAGGACAGGCAACCACAGGCGGGGACTCCCGCGCGCCACCGCTGGAATGCGAAGCGGAGGCGGTAGCGGTGGGCGTCGTGGCAAGCACGGGCAAGGCGACGCGCTTGCTCGCACGCGACGATGAGCTCGAGGTGAGGCTGGAGACCGAGCTGCCGCGCCCGCTCGCAGTCGGCGCCGGAAACGCGATCTTCGTCTACGGCTCGTGCTTCCATCGCAGCCGCGGGATCAGGAACGTGCGCCTGCTGGTCGACGGGCGCGCGATCAGGCCGATGGCCCAGGGGATGCCGCGTCGCGACCTGTTCGAGGCCGGGCGGCCCTACCGCAGCGCCTTCTGGGGCATCGCCGCCTTCGAGCCCACACCCCGGCCCCGCGTCGCCGAGCTGCGCGTCGCTGCGCTCCTCGACGATGGAAGCGAGGTGGCCGGCGACCTCGCCGCGCTCGAGCTCGAGCCGTCCGGCGCCTCGAAGCCGACGGCGTGGCGCGATGGGAGCGCCTCGGATGAGCCGCTGGTCGCGATCTGCATGGCGACCTACGACCCGCCGCTGGAGCTGTTCCGGCGCCAGATCGAGTCGATCCGCGACCAGACCCACGCCAGGTGGGTGTGCGTGATCAGCGACGACCATTCGGATCCGGCCCGGTTCGAGGAGCTCGAGGCGGTGCTGAACGGCGATCCTCGCTTCGTGCTCTCGAAATCGCCCCGGCGGCTCGGCTTCTACCGCAACTTCGAGCGCGCGCTGGCGACGGCTCCCGCGGAGGCCGAGTACGTCACGCTCGCCGACCAGGACGATCGTTGGGACCCCAGCAAGCTGGAGGTACTCGTCTCGAGCCTGGGCGATGCCCAACTCACCTACAGCGACGCGCGTGTGGTCGGCCCTGGCGGCGAGCCGATCTCCGGCACCTACTGGAGCCGGCGCCGCACCAATCACACGAACCTGGCCTCGCTTCTCGTCAGCAACACGATCACGGGCGCCGCGTCGCTGTTCCGCCGCGAGCTGCTCGAGCGCGTCCTTCCCTTCCCCCCGAGGCTCGGCACCCAGTGGCACGACCACTGGATCGCCTTGGTAGCCCTCGCGATGGGGGATGTCAACTACGTCGATCGCCCTCTCTATGACTACGTCCAGCATCGGGACGCGGTGGTCGGGCACGCAGTGGCGAACGAGCCGCAGCGGCGCGGCTTCCGGGAGCGGCTGAGGATGCTCCTCGACGACTGGCGCGCTGCGCTCGGTGGGTGGTGCTGGAAGTACTTCTACGGCGTCTGCAGAATGCTCCTGTTCGCTCGCGTGCTGGACCTGCGTTGCGGGGAAGCGCTGCGGGGGCCAAAGCGCCGCGCGCTGAGCTGGTTCCTCGCGATCGATCGCTCGCCGCTCGGGTACGCATGGTTGGCGCTGCGGCGTGTGCGACGGCTGGCCGGCCTGAACGAGACCCTCGGGGGCGAGCAACTCTTCCTCCAGGGCATCGCCTGGCGGCGCCTGATCAGCCTGCTCACGTGGGGCCGCAGCCGGCCTTCCTCGAGACTGCTCAAAGACGCCAGCCTCCCGCCGGCGGGTGGAGCCGACGCCGGCGCGCGGAGTCCCGAGCCGATCGGTTGAGCTACTCGATCGCCGTCGTGACCTGGGAGTGCGCCGGGAGGCTCCGAGCGCTGGTCGACTCCATGAACCGGCATCTGGAGGACGAGGTCGAGCTCGTCGTGGCCGACAACGCGTCAACGGACGACCCCTTCGCCGCCGCTCGCGACTGGAAGGGCGAGACCGTCCTGATCCAGCTCAAGGGCAATCTGGGATACGGCGCAGGCTCCAATGCGGCCGTCGCGGCGGCGCGGCACGAGGGCGTCGTGCTGCTGAACCCCGACACCGTGCTGCTCGACTCCGGCCTCGATGAGGTCGTGGGGATCGCGCTCGCCCGGCGCGCCCTCGCCGGCCCACGGCTGCTGAACCCGGACGGAGGCGTTCAGCCCTCGGCCAGCGGCCCGCCGGCCGGGATCTGGCCCTGGATCGGGGCGCTGGTGCCGGGCGCCCTCCAGCCCGCGCCGCTCAAGGCCCGGACCGAGCCGTGGCGCCTCGATCGCACGACACGCGTCGCGTGGCTGACCGGCGCCTGTGTCGCGGGGCCACGCGACGTGCTCGGCTCGCTGGGGCCCTTCGACCCCGCAATCCACATGTACGCCGAAGACATGGACCTCGGGCTGCGGGCGGGCCGAGCCGGGATCGCATCCTGGTTCTGCCCAGACGTGTGCCTGATCGTTCATCACGGGGGCGCGTCCGCCGCCCTGCTGTACCCGGAGGGAAACGAGGCCGCGGTGGCCTCGAACCGGCGGGCCGTCCTCCGTCGCGCCTACGGACCGCGCCGCGAGTGGGCGGCGTGGCTCGCACAGCGGCTGAACCTCAGGCTGCGGGCCACCGCGAAGCGCGCCCTCGGCCGGGAGGCCGCGCGGGATCGGGCCGCGCT